>JBEKUQ010000022.1:0-21632 GCA_049514835.1 Verrucomicrobiota bacterium
AAAAATCCGCTCAAAGAAATATCTCGTCCAGTCCCGCTCCTTCGCCGACATGCTGGAAGCCACCATCCGCAAATACCAGAACCGCACCATTGAAGCCGCGCAGGTCATTGCCGAATTGATTGAACTCGCCAAGCAAATGCGTGAAGGCCAGAAACGTGGTGAGAAGCTCGGCCTCACGGATGATGAAGTGGCGTTTTATGACGCCTTGGAAACCAATGACAGTGCCGTGAAAGTGCTGGGCGAACCGACTTTGAAAACTATCGCGCGGGAATTGGTTTCGCACGTTCGCCAGAGCGTGACGATTGACTGGACCCTCCGCGAAGCGTCCCGCGCCCAAATCCGCGTTATTGTCCGCCGCATCCTGCGCAAATACGGCTACCCGCCCGACAAACAGGAAAAAGCAACGCAGACCGTCCTTGAGCAGGCTGCATTAATTTGCTCGGAAGTGGCGCCATGAAAAGCCAATGTGGCGCGGGCGGCAAGGCAAAGTCCTCAGCAGGCCAACGCCCCATCGCCAGGACTTGCCGCCTTTGACTTCCCCTTGCAAGCCCATCCTCCTCCGCTAAAGCTCCAGGCGGACAGGCTGCCGCCAAACCCGCCAAGCCTCCTCAAATTCACATTTCTTCATTTAGCATTTAGCATTTAGCATTTATCCTTTCCCCTTTCCCCTTTTCCCTACGCGGGCGGCCAGCCCAAACGCTCCGTTACGCTCACGGCTTTGGATATTCACAACGGAGCTTCGAGCACCAGCTCGCGCCCACCTGCGGTCCAACGATGCAGCCTCCAAGCTTTCCCGGGCATTTGTCCCGTGTTTTCCTCTAACATGTTCATGTTCAGGCACATAAAAATCACCGGAAAATCCCGGAAGAACCGAAAAATCTGACGTAGCGGCTCAGACAGATACCAAGCATCGCCATCACGCCGCGTTGCTCGACAAAAAAAACGCCGCCAGAGCCGTCCGGCCCCTCCACCATCCACGGCGGCCCGTCAAGAGGCCGGGCGGGGCAGACCTGTTACTGCCAAGGCCGCAGGATAGACGACAGAGGAGTGCGCCCGTCCTCGGGCGCAGCAAGCCCGGACCGCGCGGGCGCAACCTAGTTTTCCAAGGCTTATTTGCTCCATCACGTTGCTGTGCCGGGGGACGGGCGCACTCCGCCTTTGTAGTGTATCCCACCGTCTCCTCTGTAATTCATCCGATTGCGGCAGGAGCGGCGCCGAGGGGTTCAGCGCACCACTCGGAAGTCAACGTTGCGCCGAATCTCGTCCGAGGCCGGGCCAATCATCAGACGGTAATTCCCAGCTTCCACCGCATAGTCTTCTTTGGTCGTGTCCCAATAGCGCAGCCGCGCGACAGGGATCTCCAGAGAAACCTTGGCCGTCTTGCCTGCCGGGACATGGACGCGTTTGAAGGAGCACAGCGCCTCGATGGGCTGCGGCACCGCGGAATTCACGTGCGCGAAATAAACCTGGGCCACTTCGTCGCCATCGCGCCGGCCGATGTTGCGGACATTGAACCTCAGGGTCAGGGTGTCGCCGGACTTGACGCGTTTGGAAGAGAGGGACGGCGAGGAGTATTCAAAGTGCGTGTAGCTCAGGCCATGACCGAAAGCGTAGAGCGGCTTCCCCGTGAAGTAGCGGTAGGTGCGGTTGGCCATCGCGTAGTTGGTGAACGCCGGCAAATCCGCCGTTGCCCGGTAGAACGTAATCGGCAAACGGCCCGAGGGATTGTTCTCCCCGAAGAGCGTTTCCGCCACTGCTGTCCCGCCTTCTTCACCGGGATACCAGGCCTGCAGTATCGCCGGCAGATGCTCGGCTTCCCAAGGAATGGCCATGGCCGAACCGCTGCAATTGATCATGATCACTGGCTTCCCGGTCGCGTAGAGCGCCCGGGTGAAGTCTTCCTGAACCTCCGGCAATTCAATCCGGGTGCGATCCCCGTTGCTGAAGCCGTCAACGCCGCCGCCGCCGCGCGCATTGCCTTCCTCCCCTTCAAGTTGCGAGTTGATGCCGCCAACATAGATGAGAATATCGGCGGAGACCGCGTTGCTCAACGCCTCGGCCCGCAATTCCTCGGGCGGGCGGGCCGGAGCAGCCGGCGCGCCGCCAAAGCCCCGGCCAAAACCGCCCCCGCCACGGCCTCCTCCTCCGCCGCCGGACAGGATGACCAGCGGACATCCCTCGGCATAAGTGACTTCAATATTTGTGCCGGCAACCGCCCGAATTCCCTGCAAAATCGTCACCGCGGAACTCGGCGTGCCATTGTAATTGCCGTAGAGCATGCGCCGATCGGTCGCGTTCTCGCCGAAAACGGCTATCTTCTTGATCTTCGAGCGGTCGAGCGGCAGCACCCCTTCGTTCTTCAAGAGCACCAGCGCTTCCCGCGCAAGCTGCAGTGCCAGTTGCCGATGCTCCGGCGTGTTGTTCTCAGCCATCGTGATCCGCAGGTAGGCCACCATGTTGCTCGGGTCAAAAAGTCCCAGTTTGAACCGCGATTCCAAAACGCGCTCCAGCGCAGTATCTATGTAGTCCATCGTGATCAGGTTCGAGCGCACCCCCTCAAGCAGACTGTTATAGGTCGATCCGCAACAAAGATCGGTGCCTCCTTTGACGGCGCGGGCCGCAGCTTCAGCCGCCGTCCGAACGGCATGGTGATTGCGCCAAATATCAGCGACGGCGTCACAATCCGAAACCACCTGGCCGTCAAAACCCCAGCGTTTGCGGAGAATGTCCGTCAAGAGGAAAGTGCTGGAGGGCGCCGGTTCGCCATCCACGGCATTATAGGCGCTCATGATTGCGCCGACGTGGCCTTCCCGGACGGCAGCTTCAAAGTGCGGCAGGTAGGTCTCGTAGAGGTCCCGTTCTGACGGATGAATGTCGATCACGTGCCGCAAAGCCTCCGGCCCGCTATGCACTGCGTAATGCTTCGAGCAGGCCAGCGCCAGAGTGTATTTGGGATCGTCCCCCTGAAGGCCCTGTATGAAAGCCACGCCCATCCGGGAAGTCAGAAAAGTGTCTTCGCCATAGGTTTCCTGGCCGCGACCCCATCGTGGATCACGGAAAAGGTTGATATTGGGCGACCAAAAATTCAGCCCTCCGAACCGGGGGCTGTTGCCATTGTTCCGCGCCCGATTGTCATTGTTCTTTGCCCGCCCCTCGATGCCAATGACGTGCCCCATCTGCTTGACCAGATCCGAGTCCCAGGTTGCGCCATTGGCAATGGCCTGCGGAAAGACGGTGACACCCCCCGTGTTGGCCACGCCGTGGAGAGCTTCGCTCCAATAGTCGTAAGCCGGCAAATCCAGACCGGCACGATGAATCGCGGGAGCCGAGTTTCCCATCTGCCGCACTTTCTCTGCAAGCGACATCCGGCTGATCAGGTCCTTGACCCGCACTGCCCTGGGCTGCGAGGGGTCCAGCCACAAGACCGGCCCGGGAACCTGCGGAATCTGCCGCGCCGGCAAATCGGCTTGATCCACCAGGTCCGCCGCGCGAAGCGAGACCAGCGAGGTGCCCGTTGCGGGATCTTTGACTTCCATGGTATTCATCTTGGCTGTTCCGGTCGTCGCATGGAAGCTCACGACGATCGGTCCGGCAATGGAATCGTCCCGATGATCAACGGTGCCGTTGACGAAATGCACCTTGTTCGCGCCGCCCGCAGCCGCAACAATATCCAAATCCATCGCCAACACTTGGTCTCGGACGGAGATTTCAAAGACGCGGCTGCCAATGTTGGTATTGTCAGAACTGGCTTCGATCATCCCCACGATGATGGTGTATTTGCCGTCCGGCAGGCCGGAGATCGTGGCGGTAAAATTGGAGCCGAAGATGCCTTCGCGATAAGATTCTTCGGTGCCGGCAGGCGCGCCTTCGATGGCGCTCCGGGCAGGGGCGCGACGATGGACAAAATCGCCGCTGAAACTGACTTTCTTGTCGCAAGTTGCGCATGATTCCTCAGCGGCAAGAGCGGGGGTTGGCCCGAGACTGGCGAGGGTGGCTGCGGTGATTGAAAGTTTGAGGGCAGTGGAGAGAAGGGAGCGCATAACGGATAGTTGGGCAGGTTTTCTTGACAAAAAACAATCGGGTTCCATAATACTTATACTTCCGGCGATGCGGGAAAGTTGGACATGAATTCGTGTGTCGAGGAATTGTCGCCAAGCAGGGCAACCAATGGCGCCTTGCCTGCGCTTTCGCAAGCGACAAGCCGCCGATGGCGAAGGCGAACCGCAAATGGCGCCGGGGTGTCCAAAACCTGCGGTTTGCCGGAAGTATAAGTAGAATCATATTGCCAATTGACCCATGTCAGCAGATTCAACCCATCGGTTCGATGATTCAACTGCGGCGCAGCAGCAGTTTCTTTCGCTGTTTCTGCGCAGCGAGCGGGAGATATTTCGTTATGTGGCCGTCTTGGTCCCCAACATGACGGATGCCGAGGACATTGTTCAACAGACCGCTCTGGCGCTCTGGGAGAAGTTTGATGACTACGATCCCGCCCGGCCGTTTACGCCCTGGGCCTGCCGGTTCGCCTTGAACAAGACCCGTCAGTGGATCGAGCGGCGGCAGCGTTGGCAGGCCCTGCTGGAGCGGGGTCTGGCCGAGGAACTGGCGCAGCGGCGGCAGGAGTTGGAGCCGGAAATTGAGCAGCGGCTAAGGCACCTCGAGGCCTGTCTCGGAAAGCTTCCGCGAGGGCAGCGCTCGCTGCTTGAAAGGTATTACTGCGAGCACGCCGACGTTGACGAACTGGCCGGGCGCTCCGGCAGAACCGTGGCCGCAATCTACAAAATGCTGCAACGCATACGGCACAGTCTCCAGGCCTGTGTGGAAAGCCGGGCCAACCCGGAGGCGGCATGACCCTGTTCTTCCCGTCTCCAGAGTTTGACGACGCTGTGGCCGCTGTGTGCCATGGCGTAGCCGCGGAAGAGCAGATGCGCGCCTTGAACGAGTTGTTGCGGAGCGACGCCGGCGCCCGGGACGAGTATTTGATGCGGGTCGAGGTGCATGCCCGACTGGCGTCCGAGCCGAACCTTTTCCCCCAGGTCGCGGATGCGACTGCCGTTGCCGACGCGCCCAACATCAGCTCAGGCGAAAGGCGCAACCACTTCCATCCTAACTGGGCGGCGCCGAGGTCCACAAGAACCCTGGGGCGCGCGCTAGCTTATACGGCCTGTCTGGCCTTGATCGCTGCAGGAGTGTGGGGTTGGTGGTTTAGGCGGGCTGCAACCAGAAACGGGGCGACCAGCGCGGCCGTGGCCGTGTTAACGCGCGTCGTTAACGCCCGTTGGGGCCAGAGCACCAAACCGCTGCGGGTGGGGGGCGCCTTGGAACCGGGCTGGCTTCGACTGGAGTCCGGGATGGCGCAAGTGGTCTTTTACAGCGGAGCGCGGGTTGTGATGGAAGGGCCCACGGACCTACAGCTTGTATCACCGACGGAGGCCGTTTGTCCCACCGGACGGTTGCTGGCCGAGGTGCCGAAACCAGCGCGCGGCTTTCGCCTGAAAACCGCCCAGCTTGAGGTCGTGGATCTTGGGACCGCGTTCGGGATTGAAGCAGCGGATGGCCGGACCGAAGTTGACGTTTTCCAAGGAAAGGTGGAGTTCAAAGCCGGGACAGCGGCGAAGCAGTCGCTGGCGGAAGGGTTGGCAGCCGCCGTGGAAGGCAACGCTCCGCCACATTTGATGGAGGCGAACCCGGCGGCGTTCACTTCCATGTTGGAACTTCAAAAGCAGTCACTGGCTTCAGATGCCATTCGTTATGACCAATGGCGGCTTAAAAGCGCGCGGCTCAACCAGGATCCCTCGCTGGTTGTGCATTTGGAGTTGGAGAATCTCAGCGACTCTGACTGGACGGTGCTCAATGCGTCTGAAAAGAACCGGTCCGTGCCGGATGCGACCATCGTCGGCTGCCAACACGCCGAAGGTCGGTGGCCGGAGAAACAGGCCCTTGAGTTCCAAAGTGTCAATGACCGTGTGCGCCTGGCCGTACCCGGAGAGTTTGACTCATTGACCCTTTCGGCCTGGGTCCGGGTGAAGGGGCTGGACCGCCAATTCAACTCGCTTTTCATGTGTGATGGATTCGAGCTGGGAGCCATCCATTGGCTGATCCGTAATGACGGCGTCTTGAGCCTGGCGGTGAAAGGCCCGGGTTCCAGAAACTCTGAGATCATAGCCAGCCCTTCCGTGCTGACGCTTGATAAGTTCGGAATGTGGACGCATTTGGCGGCAGTCATTGATGGCAAGACCAGAAAAGTCGTGCATTACGTCAATGGATTGCCAGTCGCCAGTCATACGCTGAGATTGGGGCCACCGTTCCGGATCGGTCCGGCCGAGCTGGGCAACTGGAATGCGGAGAGCGGCCCCAACCCCAAGCCTTCCCTCATTCGAAATCTCAGCGGCTCACTCGACGAGTTTGAGCTTTTCAGCCGTGCTTTGACCGATGCGGAAATGCACGACCTTTATACGGAAGGGAAACCGCAGATGGAGCCCTAACCAGCGAATGAATTTCTCCAAATAACCAACAACACTCTATGAAAAAACACTCTATGAATACGAAATTCTCACTTCTCGCGCTTGCTTCCATGTTGGCAGGCCAGCTCTGCAACGCCCAAACCAATGAACCGGCGGACGACTGGAAGTCCGCCACTTCCAACCAGCAGGGCAAACGGTATCCCATGGTCAACTCTGAAGGCTGCGTCCGCGCCAGCGTCGTCGCGCCGCAGGCCCAGAGCGTCCTGCTCGATATAGGCGCCGTAAAATACCCCCTGACCAAGGGCGAGAACGGCGTCTGGGTCGGCGACTCGAAGCCCCAGGACGAAGGTTTCCACTACTACCAGATCTGGGTTGATGGCGCTGCGGTGCCGGATCCCGGCAGCCTGTACTACTACGGCGCCAGCCGCTGGGGCAGCGGCATCGAAGTCCCCGCCAAAGATCAGGACTTCTACGCTCTCAAGAACGTGCCCCATGGCCAGTTGCGGGAGGTCCTCTACTTCTCCAAAACCAGCAGCTCGACCCGTCACTGCTTTGTTTACACCCCGCCGGATTATGATAAGGACCCCAACAAACGCTTCCCGGTGCTCTATCTGCAACACGGCATGGGCGAAGATGAAACCGGCTGGGGCCACCAGGGTCATGCCAACCTGATCATGGACAACCTGATTGCCGATGGCAAAGCCAAGCCCTTCATCATTGTGATGGAGAACGGCCTCAACACCGGCGGCGCTGGCGGTGGCGGCGGCGCTCGGCGAGGCGGCGGTCGGGGCGGTGCGGCTCCTGGCGGTGCTCCTGGCGGCGCGGCTCCGGCTGGTGCTGCGGCTCCTGGCGGCACGGTTCCGCCTGCTGCTGCGGCTCCTGGTGGTGCGGTGGCGGGTGGCGGCGCAGCGGGCGGCGCCCCGGCTCGCGGCGGCTTTGGGGGACGCGGCGGTCGCGGCGGCTTTGGCGGCGGCTTTGGCGGCGCCTTCGAGCGGGTTCTCCTTGACGACCTGATTCCCTACGTTGACGCCAACTATCGCACCCTCACCGATCAGCCTCATCGCGCCATGTCCGGCCTCTCCATGGGCGGCATGCAGACCCATACCATCACCTTGGCCCACCTCGACACGTTCTCCCATATCGGCATGTTCAGCGGCGGGAGCATCACCCCATCCGAGATTACCGACATGGCCGCCTTCAAGCAAAAGGTCAAACTCGTGTTCATCAGCTATGGAAGCCGTGAGGTCACCGGAGGCCGTGGGATGGGTGCCAATGGCAAGGCCGACGTTGAAGCGCTCAAAGAAGCTGGCGTCAATAGTCACTATTACGAATCCCCGCTGACCGCTCACGAGTGGCAGTCCTGGCGGCGCAGCCTCTACAACTTCGCCCCCCTGTTGTTCCAGGACTAGTTGACAACGCAAAATCGCAAAACCAAGGAGAAGTCAATATGAAAATTCCAGTTCTCGCTTTCACACTGTTGGCTGGTTTTCCGGCCATGGCCCAGACCAGCGCGCCCGCCGTTACGGCGCATCCTTCCCCTTACAATTTCGCGGGAGTTCAATACCCGCGGATTGAAGCCGACAGCCGGGTGACCTTCCACTGCAACGCCCCCAATGCGCAGAAGGTGCAGGTCTCCATCGTCAGCGTGGCGCATGATATGGTCAAAGGCGACGACGGCGTGTGGAGCTACACCACCGGCGAACCGCAGGCCCCAGGCTATCACAACTACTGGATGATCGTGGATGGCACGATCGTGCTGGACCCGGACACCCAGGCGTTCATCGGCTATGGCCATATGTGCAATGGCTTTGAAGTCCCCAGTCCGCAGGAGACTTTTTACGACATAAAAGACGTGCCGCACGGCAATGTGCAGATTAAGAACTACTTTGCCAAGACGGCCAATGCCTGGCGGCATATCTTCGTTTACACGCCGCCGGATTATGAAAAGAACCGGTCCAAGCGTTATCCGGTGTTTTATTTGCAGCACGGCGGCGGGGAGGATTACCGGGTGTGGATTGAAATGGGCCGGGCCAATGTGATCCTCGACAACCTGCTGGCGGAAGGCAAGGTCAAGCCCATGATCGTTGTCATGGAAACCAGTGGGGATCCCGGCCCCTTTGGCGGCACAGGCAGGGGCCGGGGCGCCGGCAGAGGCCCGGGCGCGGGCGCTCCCGCTGGTGCGGTCCGCGGCGCGGGCGCCGGAGCGGGCGCGGGTGCCGACCGCAGAGGCGGGGTTGGTGGCGCCTTCAACTTCAGCGATTTCGAGCATCGTCTCATTGATGATCTGATCCCCTACATGGATGCCAACTACCGCACCATCGCCAATCAGCCCCATCGGGCCATGGCCGGCCTTTCGATGGGTGGCATGCAGACCCATCAGATCACCATGGCCCACCTCGACAAGTTCTCTCACATCGGCCTCTTCAGCGGCGGCAGCATCGCCACGTCCGAAATTACTGACATGGCTGCGTTCAAGAAGAAGGTCAAGGTCGTGTTCTTCAGCTTCGGCAGCCTTGAGTCCGGCGCCCCCTCGGCCAAGGCCGCTGCCGACGCGCTCAAACAGGCTGGTGTCAACAGCTACTACTACGAATCGCCAGGCACGGCCCACGAGTGGCAGTCCTGGCGGCGCAGCTTGCATGAATTCGCGCCGCTGCTGTTCCAAGATCAGTAACCGCCCTCCGTTTGTAACCAACAGAGACGAAGAATCTTCATGAAAACTGCAATTGCGGGTGTTGCCTTGCTGGCTGGTTTGTCGGTCATGTCTCAGACAAACCAGCCCCCGGTGGAGGATTTCAAGCCCATGACCACCAACCAGCGGGGCAAAGACTATCCGCAGGTCAACTCCGAACGCCGCGTCCGTGCTCGCATCTCCGCGCCGCAGGCACAGAGCGTTCTGCTGGATATCAATGGCATAAAATTCCCTATGATCAAGGATGCGAATGGTGTGTGGATCGGTGATTCGGCGCCTTTCGACGAAGGCAACCACTATTACCGGCTCGTGATTGATGGCGCGGAGGTTCCCGACCCCGGCAGCACATTCATTTTCGGTTCCGGCCTGTGGCAAAACGACATCGAAATTCCAGCCTTTGATCAAGACATCTACGCTCTTAAGAATGTGCCTCACGGCCAGTTGCGGGAGGTCCTCTATTTCGGCAAAACCAGCAACACGAACCGCCACTGCTTTGTCTATACGCCTCCGGATTACGACAAGGATGTGAACAAACGTTATCCGGTTCTCTATTTGCAACACGGCTTCAGCGAAGGCGAAAGCGGCTGGGGCGCGCAAGGTCACGCCGGTTTGATCATGGACAACTTGCTCGCCGAAGGCAAAGCCAGGCCTTTTATCATCGTGATGGAAAACGGTGGCATTTCTGGCCCTCCGGGCGGCCGTGGCGCCCGGCGTGGCGCGCCTCCAGCGGGCGCCCCGGCGCCCGGCGGCGGACGCGGCGGTTTTGGCGGCATGGGCGGAGACTTCGAGCGTGTTCTCCTGGACGACGTGATTCCTTTCGTTGACGCCAACTTCCGCACCATCGCCGATCAGCCGCATCGGGCGATGGCCGGCCTCTCCATGGGCGGAATGCAAACTCATAACATCACCTTGGCCCACTTGGACACTTTCGCCTGCATCGGTCTTTTCAGCGGCGGCAGCGTAACCCCCGCTGATGTCAACAGCCATCCCGGTTTTAAGGACAAAGTGAAAGTCGTTTTCGCAAGCTGCGGCAGCAAAGAGAACCCGTCCGCGCTCCAGTCCAATCACGACGCTCTTGAGCAAATCGGCATCAAGAACACCGTTTACGTGTCGCCCAACACGGCGCACGAGTGGCAAACTTGGCGGCGCAGCCTGCATGAATTTGCGCCGCTGCTGTTCCACAATTGACGCGCCGCATCTTCCACTGAACCAATCGAATCATAAGCCACGGCCCCCGCCGCGGAAATCGCACGCGCCCATGAAATTCAGCGCCTTCTGTCTTGCACTCTTGATCGCGACCGCCATGAAGGCCGGGGCGCAAACCAATCAGCCAGCGTCCGACGCCAAACCGGCTTCGTCAGACGTGCCGGGCGCGGTGTTTCCCCAGGTAGATTCCGAGGGACGCGCCCACTTCCGCATCCTCGCCCCGGACGCCAAGAGCGTCTACCTCAGTCTGGCGGGGGGCCGCGGGATGACGAAAGGGGACGACGGAGTCTGGACCGTGACCACCAGTCCGCTGGCGCCGGGATTTCACTATTACGCCATCACGGTGGACGGCGCCACGGCATCGGACCCGGCCAGCGACAGCTACTTTGGCACCGGCAAGATGAGCAGCGCCATCGAGGTTCCGTCTCCCGGTGAAGACTTCTATCTGCCCAAGGACGTGCCGCACGGTGACATTCGCGCGCGGTACTATTTCGCCAAGTCAACCGGTCTGACCCGGCGGTGTTTTGTTTACACGCCGCCGGACTACGACACCAACCTGGCCGCGCGCTATCCGGTGTTGTACCTGCAGCATGGGATGGGGGAAGACGCCCGCGGTTGGGCCACGCAAGGCCGCACCGCATTCATCATGGATAACCTGTTGGCCGAGGGCAAGACCAAGCCGATGTTGATTGTGATGGACGACGGCGGCATCGCGGCCGGAGTTGGCGGGGGGCGTGGACGGGGCGGGGTCCCCGGCCGGCGGGGCGGAGCGCCGGGGCAAACCAACACGCCGGCCGCCGCGAACGCCCCGGCGGCAACCCCGGCGCGTGGGGGTCGCGGCTTTGGCGGTTTCGGAGGCGGTGCGGGCGGGATGGGGGGCGAATTCACCCAGGTGCTCATCGAGGACATCATTCCGATGATGGACGCCACCTATCGGACGATCCCCGACCGCGAGCACCGCGTTCGCCTGCATCGGATCGTTCAGCGCGCCGTTCGGCTTTCCGGACGTGCCGGGCGGGTTCAACGGGTTGTTGGGCGACCCCGCGGCGTTCGCCAAACAGGTCAAGGTGCTCTTCGTGAGCGTCGGCACCGCCGAAGGGGGATTGACCAGCGGCAGCGGGACGTTTCATCAGGCGCTCGAGCGAGCCGGCATCAAGCACGTTTATTACGAATCGCCGGGCACGGCGCACGAATGGCAATCCTGGCGCCGAAGCCTCCAGGAATTTGCGCCGTTGCTTTTTCAGAATGCAGCAGGCAGCAATCATTAAACACGAGGTAAGACCCATGAGAGCCAAATCAGTCATTGCGTTGACCCTGATGGCGGGCAACCTTGCCGCGCTTGCCCAAACCAATCCGCCCGCGGCCACCAATCAACTCGGCAGCGACGCGAAACCAGCCAGCTCAAATGTCCCGGGGCAACAGTATCCGCAAATTGACTCCGAACGGCACGCGGCTTTCCGCCTGCGCGCGCCCAATGCGGAAAGAGTGCAGGTGGACATCGGAGGACACCAGTATGACATGACCAAGGACGGCCAAGGCGCATGGTCGGCCACCACGCCGCCCTTGGTTGCTGGCTTCCATTATTACAGCCTCATTGTTGATGGCGTCGCCGTGGCCGACCCGGCCAGTGAGAGCTTCTTCGGAGTGAGTAAAATGATGAGCGGCCTCGAGGTGCCGTCTCCCGGCGAAGATTTCTACGACGCCCAGAACGCGCCTCACGGCGAGGTGCGCGAGCATTGGTACTATTCCCGGACGAACCGCGCCTGGCGCCGATGCTTCGTCTATACGCCGCCGGACTATTCCCGCAACCCGACGGCCCGTTATCCTGTGCTCTATCTCCAGCATGGCGCGGGCGAAGATGAGCGTGGATGGTCCACACAAGGCCGCATGAACTTCATTCTGGACAACCTTATCGCCGAGGGAAAAGCCAAGCCGATGATTGTGGTAATGGACAACGGCGGCGGAAGCGCGGCCTTCGCCGGCGGCGGACGTGGTGGACGCGGTCGAGGCGCGGCAGGGGTCATGGGGGCGGCCGCGGGAACGAACGCGCCGGCAGGGAGCAGCGCCCCGGCAATGGCCGCCGGCGGCGGAACGAATCAGCCGGGCCGTGGCGCGCCGTTCGGCGCCGGGCGCGGTGGCCGGGGCGGCGGGTTCGGCGGCGGCGCCAACCTTTTTACCGACACCTTGCTGCACGAGATCATTCCCATGGTTGATGCGACTTACCGCACCATTCCTGACCGGGAGCATCGCGCCATGGCCGGGCTCTCGATGGGAGCCGGTCAGACCTTCCAAATTGTTCTCAACCATCCCGAAACCTTCTCCGCCATGGGCGCGTTCAGCGGCGGATCGGGCGGAATCACCGATTTGAAAACAGCTTTCAACGGACTGTTCGCCGATGCCGGCGCTTTCAACAAGAAGATCAAGGTGATGTTTTTCAGCATGGGAACCGCCGAGAACCTCACCGCCGCGCGGAATCTGGACAAGCTCCTTGCCGACGCGCATATCAACCACGTCTATTATGAGTCGCCCGGCACGGCTCATGAATGGCAGAGTTGGCGCCGCAGCCTGCACGAATTCGCGCCACTGCTTTTTCAAACGCCATGAGAAATCTCAGCCCTCCTGCTCATTCGGACCGAAGCAAGGCGACGTGATCCTGAAATGTCAGGGCCGGGATGATTGCAACATTAATGACCTGCTTAAACTTTCAACAGTGCCGCCAACGGCGCCACATTAACGCTGGACATCTGGCGGTTGCAGCGATATGTGTATGCGAATCCAACAACCGAATGAACAATTTCCTCCTCACCAGCCGGATGCTGGCAGCCACCGAGTTGGTGGCGGGGTGTCCACGAGTAATTGAGGAGTTTGAAGCATGAAACAACTTACTATGAAGCCGCGTTTATCCTTCGCCTTGATCATCGGAGTTCTGGCCATGACGCTTGCCCCTGCGTGGGCCGCGGTTACCGCATCGAAAAAGCTGCCCGATGGAGCACAGTTCACCATGGATGGCGGCACGCTGCGCATCCAGCTTTGGTCCGACGACATTGTCCGCGTCACCTACGCCGCAGCCGCCGAAATGCCGACGCTCAAGAGCCTCTCGGTCGTTGGAACCCCGAGCACGGTGCGCTTTACGCGGCAGGAAACCGACCGGGCGTTCCTGCTCGTGGCACCGCACATGAAGGTGAGAGTTGACAAGCAGACCGGTGCCGTGAGCTTCCTCGAACTGGCCGACCACGTGTTGCTCCAGGAGTCGGCCCAAGGCCGTAATATTGCACTGGTGGCGCAGCGCGGGGTTTTTAGCACCTCCTGCGCCCTGTCTTTTGATCTGCCGCCGGATGAAGGCATCTACGGCCTGGGCCAGCATCAGCGGGGCGCGTGGAATTACAGTTTAGGCGGCGGTGGCAGCGTCAGGCTCGCCCAAGCCAACATGGACGTGGGGATTCCGGTGATTACCTCGAGCAAGGGATATATGCTCCTTTGGGATAATCCCGCTGTGACCACTGTTTCAGCAAGCGCGGCGGGCGATTCAAATGCCAGCCAGAAAGTCCTGCGCTGGTCATCGGAATGGGGCAAGGCCATCGACTACTACTTCTGCTATGGCGACGGGACCATTGACACAGCCTTGAAAGCCTACCGCCAGCTCACCGGCAATGCTCCCCTGATGCCCAAGTGGATGTTGGGCTTCTGGCAATGCAAAGAGCGTTATGCCTCCCAGGAGGAATTGCTCGGTGTGGCCAGAAAGTTGCGCGAACTCAAAGTCCCCGTGGACGGGATCATTCAGGACTGGCAATACTGGCCGCCCGGCACCAACACCTGGGGCTCCCATCTGTTCGATCCGGCGCGCTACCCGGATCCGGCGGGCCTGTTCAAGGAATTGCACGGGATGAACTACCATACGCTCATCTCCGTCTGGGCAAAATTCGACCTCGGCAGCGACAACAGCAAGGAACTCAATGCCGCCGGGGGCATGTTCCCCGAGATCACACGTTACGCCTTTCCACCCGGCCAGGGGCAATGGTATGACCCTTTCAGCACCCAAGGCCGGCAGATCTACTGGAAACAGATACGCGACCAGCTCTTCGCCAAGGGGGTGGACGGCTGGTGGCTTGACGCGCCCGAGCCGGAAATCGGCGGCATGGCCTTCCGCACCTACACCACTCCCATGGGGCCGGGTTACGAGGTTTACAACGCGTATCCCCTGATGCACTCGACCGGCATTTACCAGGGGCAGCGAGCCACGACCGACAAAAAACGCGTCGTCATCCTCACCCGTTCGGCTTACGCCGGCCAGCAGCGCAACAGCGCCATCACCTGGTCGGGCGACATTCAGGGGACCTGGCAGGTTTTGAAAAATCAAATCCCGGCGGGGCTCAACTTCTCCCTCTCCGGCATTCCATACTGGAACACGGACACCGGCGGCTTCTTCAACAACCGTGCCACCGGCAACGGCGATCCCAAGAACCCGCAATTCCAGGAATTCTTTGCCCGCTGGTTCCAGTTCAGCGCCTTCTGCCCCATGTTCCGCGTTCACAGCTCCTCGGGCCTGAATCCGGGCAGGGAATTTTATCGCTTCGACGAAAAGACGCAGGGGATTTTGCGGAACTATCTGGATTTGCGCTACCGCCTTCTGCCCTACCTTTACTCGGCGGCCTGGCAGGTCACGTCCGGCGGCAGCACTTTCATGCGGCCGTTGGTCATGGATTTTCCAAACGACCCGCAAGTGCTGAACATCGGCGACCAATATCTCTTTGGCCCGGCGATCATGGTGACCCCGATCACCTCCGCCGGCACAACGACGCGATCAGTCCATCTGCCAGCCGGCGGCGCTCCATGGTTCAACTTCTGGACCGGCGAGACTTCCCCTGCCGGCCAGCGCGTTGAGGCCGCAGCCAGTGTCGAAACCCTGCCGCTGTTCGTCCGGCCAGGTTCGATCGTTCCCCTGGGGCCGTCTGTTCAGTATTCCAGCGAGAAACCTGCCGATCCCATTGAACTTCGCATCTACCGCGGCGCGGACGGCAAGTTCACGCTCTACGAAGATGAAGGCGACAATTACAATTACGAAAAAGGAAAACACGCCACGATTCCGATTTCCTGGAACGATGCCAAACATACTTTGGAAATTGGAAAGCGCTCCGGCGAATTCCCCGGCATGTTGAAGGAACGCGCGTTCCACATCGTCTGGGTTTCAGAAAGCCACGGCGCTGGCATTCCTTCCACTGAAAAGCCGGACGCGGTCGTTCATTACAACGGCAAGTCAGTCGAGGTGAAGGTTCCGTGAGGTTGATCGTGAAACCTGAATCCTGAGGTTGATTTCGGCATTCAAACACAAGTCGCTAACTCGGCTTGCGTTTGAATCGCTCCGCATTTCACTGTTTTTTGAAAGAGCTGGATCATTAATAAGACCTTGCGCTGAGTTAGATCAAGACCAGAGAACAATGAAGAAAATTATGAATAAACTAAGGATTGGGAAACTTGCCGTGGGTGTTACGGTGGCTGTCACGGCCACTATGGGAACGGTATGCCATGCGGACAATCCGGTGGTGCAAACGAGTTTTACCGCCGACCCCGCCCCGATGGTGTATAACGACACGGTATATCTCTATACCAGCCATGACGAGGATGATGCCTTCGGATTCAAGATGTTCAATTGGAAGTGTTATACTACAACGGACATGGCGAATTGGACTGACCATGGAACCATCGCGTCTTTAAAGACATTCAGTTGGGCAAACAACAACGCATGGGCGCCCCAGTGTATCTATCGAAACGGCAAGTTTTATATTTATTGTCCCATGAACCAGAATCGCGGTGGCATGGCAATCGGTGTCGCGGTCTCGGACAGTCCCTTCGGACCGTTTACTGATCCTCTCGGAAAACCTTTGGTCGTGGGCAGCTACGACCCCACCGAATTCATTGACGATGACGGGCAGGCCTATCTATATTGGGGGGGGAATGGTCCTTGTTATTATGTGAAGTTAAATAATGACATGATTTCTTACTCGGGCGATATTGTCCAGGTCACCTCGAAACCGCGGAATTACCAGGAAGGGCCGTGGTTTTACAGGCGAAAAGATCTATATTACCTGGCATACGCATCCACCTGCTGTCCTGAAGGCATCGGATATGCGACGAGCACCAACGCCACCGGACCCTGGACTTATAAGGGAATGATCATGGATCCCAACAAGCTGTCCTCGGGCAACCACCCGGGAATCATTGATTTCAAAGGCAAATCATACGTCTTCGGCTTCAATTACACGCTTAATTGGGAAATAACGGACGTGCATCGCGAAAGGCGTTCGGTCTGCGTGGCAGAAATGACCTACAATGACGACGGGACGATTCAGAAGGTTCCGTGGTGGACCAAGGAGGGCGTTCCCCAGGTCGGCGGGTTCAACCCGTATGCGCAAGTTGAAGCGGCCACCATCTGCTATGAAAAGGGCGTAAAGACCAAACCGCGCAGTGGCGACACCCAGGGCGTGTATGTGAACGTCACTGAAAACGCCGCTTACATCAAGGTCAAAGGCGTGGATTTCGGCGACAAGGGGGCGACCAATTTTCTCGCCAGCGTGGCCACCGTAACCGATGGCACCACCATCACGTTGCGGCTCGACAGCGAAACGGGCAACGCCATCGGCACGCTCAAGGTCAAGTCCACGGGTGCCCTGGACAAATGGGATGCCCAATCCTGCAAGATCACCGGCGCCAAAGGCGTCCACGATCTGTATCTGAAATTCTTCGGCAACGGAACGCCATTGATGAACTTCGACTGGTGGAAGTTCGAGCAAGGAGACTAATATGATCCGATATATTCAACTCTTGGTATTCTCTGTGCTGACGGCGACTGCCGTCCAAGCCGACCCAACCTTCTGGTCGTGGGCAGAGACCCCGCCGATGGGCTGGAACTCGTGGGACTGTTTCGGCGCCGGCGTTTGGGAATCAAATGTGATTGAGAACGCCGATTACATGGCGCAGTTCCTCAAGCCGCACGGATGGGACATCATCACGATTGACATCCAGTGGTATGAGCCGCTCGCGCACACGACCGCGTATCGCCGCGGCGCCGTGCTGGAGATGGATGGGAACGGACGATTGTTGCCGGCCACGAATCGTTTCCCGATGACGGCGGCGACACACTCGTTCAAACCAACGGCGGATTATCTGCATTCGAAAGGCCTCAAATTCGGTCTGCACCTGTTGCGCGGCATTCCGCGTCAGGCCGTGGCCAACAAGTTGCCCGTCCTGGGAACCTCCTACACCGCCGCCGACATCGTCAACACGAATTCCATCTGTGCATGGAACGGCGACATGTATGGCGTGGACATGAACAAACCCGGCGCGCAGGAATATTACGATTCCGTGTTCGCCCAGTTTGCATCCTGGGGCCTGGATTATGTGAAAGTGGATGACCTCTCCTCGCCCTACCACAAGGACGAGATTGAGGCCATCCGCAAGGCAATTGATCACTCGGGCCGGGCGATCGTTTTTTCAACTTCGCCGGGCGCAACCCCTGTGAATCAAGGACCACACATCGAGACGCACGCGAACCTCTGGCGGATCAGCGGCGATTTTTGGGACAGTTGGCGGGCGCTCTATGAGCAGTTTGCGCGGTTGAACACTTGGACGCCGCATCGCGCTCCCGGTCACTGGCCCGACGCCGACATGCTGCCGCTCGGCAACGTTCGGGCGTGGCAGACGCGGGACAACTGGACGCATTTCACCAAGGACGAACAGTTCACGCTGCTGACCCTCTGGTGCATCGCCCGTTCGCCGTTGATCTTGGGCGGCAACCTGCCGAAGAACGATGACTTCACCCTCGCCCTCCTGACCAACGATGAATTGCTCGCGGTAAACCAGAACTCCGCGAACAACCGGCAGCTCTTTAACTCCAATAATATGGTTGCATGGATTGCGGACGTGCCGGGGTCGAAAGACAAATACGTTGCGCTCTTCAACACCTCGCCGGCGCCTGTTTCCAGCGGTCGCCGCGGAGGCGGCTTCGGCGGGCCGGGTGCAACAGCACTGTCCTCAACAAACGCGCCGGCGGCGGACCCCCAATTGACCGAACCCCGGGATGTTTCGGTTTCCCTGGCGGACCTCGGTCTCGCCGGACCCGTCAAGATCCGTGATCTTTGGAATCACAAAGACCTCGGCGCAGTCACGGACAAGCTCACGCAGGCCATTAACTCCCACGGCGCGGGTCTCTACCGGGTCCAGCCGTAGAATCCGACCGCGTCTTTGATTTTCGGCACCTATGCAAAGCCTTCAAATCCTCCACCGATTTTCCTTGTGTTAGCCATGAACAGCCTCGAATATCCGACCAAGAGCACTGCTTCGCCGCATTCGGATCATGGAGATCCGGAGAGGAAGCGCACAACGTGCAGCGTGAAGAGTGGCTTTCGGCCTTGGTCAAGGGTGAACCCGTGCCAATAAAGAGCAACCAATGAACAAATCCGTCCTTTCGCTTGCCGCGATTTCACTGCTGCTGAATGGCGGCGTTCTCTCAATCCTCGCCGCCGCTTCTGCGGACTCCGCCGGGACTTCCGCGGCCGCGGCCCGAAACTGGACCGCCGACAACGGCAACGGCACCTACTCCAATCCTCTGTTCTACGAAGAATTTGAGGACCCGGATCCCATCCGCGTCGGCGAGGACTACTACCTCGCCGGCACGACCATGCACATGAACCCGGCCGTAATCATCATGCACTCCAAGGACTTGGTGAACTGGGAGCTGGCCAGCTACTGTATGGATCGTCTGGACCTGGGCCCCGCCTACCACCTGGAGGGCGGCAACATCTACGGTCGGGGCATCTGGGCGCCCTGCATCCGCTACCACAACGGCACGTTCTATGTCTTCTCCAACGTCAACGGCGCGGCCCTGCAGGTCTTCCGCTCCCAATCCCCCAACGGTCCCTGGGAACGCAACACGCTTCCCGGAAGACACGACCTGTCGGTCCTCTTCGATGACGATGGCAAGATCTACATCATCTCGGGGGCCGGCAGTCCCTATCCAATTGATGAACTGGCGCCGGACCTCAGGTCCTTCGTCCCCGACGCCCGCCATCAACTGGCCGGCAGGATGGGCGAAGGCCACCACCTCTACAAGATCAAGGGCAAATACGTTGATCTATCTGCGATTCCGGGCGGAGCGGTGGATCAGATGGTCGCCACTGCGGATTCGATTGACGGCCCGTGGAAAATTGAGCGCATGGTTCAGGGCGAGTCCTTGGGCGTGCCGTCGGTGACACCGCTCCGCGCCCAGCCGAATGATCGTGGACTCTGGCTGCATCAAGGCGGCATGGTTGACACCCCTTCGGGCCAGTGGTGGTGCACCATCATGTCCGACCACGGCAGCGCGGGCCGCATGATTTCCTTGGTTCCCATCACTTGGGACAATGGCTTTCCGCTCATTGGACTGCCGGGCAATTTGCGCAAGGCGCCCAATACTTGGCTCAAGCCTGACACTGGCTATGCCCAGGAACCCAAGCCGGCGTTTGTCCACGACGACAACTTCGACAGCGGCAAGCTCAATCCGCTTTGGCAGTGGAATCATGTTCCCGATGACAGCAAGTGGTCCCTCACCGAGAAGGCCGGTGTGCTTCGCCTGCATTCATTGCCCGCCAGCAACTTCTGGTCCGCCCGCAACAGCCTTTGCCAGCGGCCGCCGGGGCCCGAGTCCATCATGACCGTCGAAATGGACGCGGCCGGCATGGTGGCTGGCGACACGGCGGGTTTGGCCCTGTTGAGCACTCCCTATGCTTGGATTGGCGTGGTGAAAACCGCCGAAGACACCACGCTGCAGATGTTCCAAGGCTCAGGTGGCGGCGGGCGCCGTGGCGGAGCCGCTGCTTCGAGCAGCACGCCTGCCCTGGGTCCAACCAATCCCCCGAGCCACCTGTGGTTGCGCGTCGCGTGCAACTTTGACACTGACGTGGCCATCTTCAGTTGGAGTGCCGATGGCAACCAGTTCACACCTCTGGGCAAGCCTTTCACCACGACCTTCCAGTTGACGACCTTCCAGGGGGTGCGTCCCGCCCTGTTCAACTACAACACATCGGGCCAGCCCGGCGGGTATGCCGACTTCGACAACTACAGCGTGGAGGAGCCGCGTGCGCGGGGCATCGAACGCGAAATTCCCGCGGGCAAGACCATCACGCTCGCCAGCGGCGCTGACGGCAGCTTCCTGGCCGCCGCCACCCAAAGCAATGTCTTGGTCAATGTGGCGGCAGATTCGGCCGAAGCAACGACACCCGATGTGCGTTTCCAGGTCGTTGACCTCGGCAAGGGGCGCGTTGCATTGAAGGTTGCCAGCGGCCGCTTCGTCTCTGCCGCTGAAGAGGGAGCCATATTGAAGGATCTTGCGGGCAAAGCACCGGGTGAGGCGGAGTCGTTCCAATGGATCAACCTGATGCGCGGCGACACTATGTTCATGTCTCTGGTCAACCATCGCTATCTGGCCGCCAAGCCCCACGAGCCAGGACCGGTGACGGTGACTGCTACCGGGCCGAACCCGGCCCGCAAGGGCGGCGCTGAGTTCAAGTGGAAAACAGTGGAATGAGACCTGGCCGCCATTGCTTTGTTTTCCACGCCGTTGAGGCTGCGGCAGACAAATCCGCGCGCTCTGAGCCAGACCTGGTTCTTGTCAATGATTTTCCAGCCAGGTTTGGCCGGCCTGGGCGAGGAATTCTCCAGCACTCGCGCAGCAGACCCTGCAACGGAACGCTTATGACCATTCTGGCGTGGCGCGTTGCGATGTTGCTCATGGTCCTGGCGCTTTCAGGCTGCGCGCGGACACTTGTTCCTCGCGCGACGACTGTGACGGCCAATCTGACCCCCAAGGATCTATCCCCCATCCGCGGCGCCAATTACCGCGGAACGGGCGCCGCCGACACGACCGACTATTGGCGTCATTACAATGCTTCCGAGACCGAACGCGATCTGACATACGCCGACCGTTTGAAACTCAATCAACTTCGCGTCTTCGTGAATTATTCCTCGTGGGCGGCTGACAAGCCGGCCTTTCGGAGGAACCTTGTTGATCTGGCGCGCGCCTGCCATCGGCGCCACATCGGCCTGATGATCACCGTCGGCGACACGCAGACCTTCATCAACGACGACGGCACGATCAACCGCGACCATATCCTCGGGCTGATCTCGGCACTCGTGAGCGCGATTGGCCACGAGCCAGCCCTGGCTTTTTGGGACGCCTCCAATGAACCGGACTACAACGCCGCCGGCACTCCTCCTGATCGGCAGCAGAAGCGCTTTGAGATCGC
>JBEKUQ010000023.1:0-11219 GCA_049514835.1 Verrucomicrobiota bacterium
CGGCTTGCTCGCCGGGGAATTCATGGAGGCCTGAAGCTTCACCAGCAGATCGCCGACCTGATTGAGTTCCACTTTGATGGGAACCCGCACCCGGTCCCAAATCAGGTTGATGGTCGCCGAATCGTCCTGGATGTCGTTGATGTCAATTGTAAAAGTCTCGACCGGAGGATCAATCTTCTCCGGCGTCACGGTGAAGCGCGCCACGATCTTCTTGTCGTCGAAATTGTCCGTGCCCCAAAGCCCGGCGTCCTTGTTCAAAATCACGGTCCAGACCTTCTCGTCCGGGATGGTGTAGAGGCCGTATTGGCCGGCGGGAACTTCCACGCCGTCCGCCCCGCCCAACTTTACGGGGGTGCTGAAAGAGATTTTGGTGGAGGCGTTGTCCCCGGTGCGCCAGAGATTGTTGTAGGACACGATGCCCCCGAAAATGGCGTGACGCTTTTTGCTCGGCCGCGAATAAATGATTTTAAGATCGGTCAGACCGACGCGTTGCAGGTTGGTGCAGATGGGGCTGGCCTGGGGAAGCTCTGGAAATCGGATCGGAGGACTGGCGGGCGTCGTGACCGCGGGAATCTGCGCCCCCGTTCCACCGGCCAGAGCCAGCCCGGAGGCCAAGAGGAGGGCGCCGGGGAGTTTTGCCGGATTCATGATGGGGAGAGGGTTGGAGATGGGGTAAAACTTCGCCGCGACCGGTGGCCAGCCGCGGCGAAGACTGGGAAGAATACTTGACGTGCCGCCTCTATGGGGCGTTGGAGAAGTCAACCGAGTACTGGGTCTTTTCCCACTGGATCTTGATGACGCCGCCCGGGCCGGCCGCGGTCACGGAAAGGGTGAGCTGATCCATCTGCGGATCCAACGCTTCTTTCTTCAAGTCCACCCGGCCCAGGTCGTGCTTCTCATCCACCGGGATGCCCCACTGGCCGGTCGTCTTGCTGATGGCCAGCTTGGAGGTGCCGGATTCCGAGGGAACCATGTAGAGGGTATAAGTGCCGGCCGGCACCGTCGTCCCGCCGAGCACGATGGCCTTTTCGCAGACCAGCGTGGTCGCTTGATCCGCGCCCAGCCGCCAGGCCTTGTCCCAAGGCACCAGTCCGCCCCAAATTTTCCGGACGGTGTCGGTGCCGGGCCTCTTGCTGAAAGGACGCCCATAAGTAATCTTGACGGTATTGCCGCCGAGGGTGGCGCTGACAGTTTCATGAGGACTGGCTCCGCCCAGAGCGGGCAACGCCGCAACCGCGCTGAGTGCTGTAACAATAAATGCGTTTTTTAACTTGTTCATAGTACAATTTCTCTTCTCCTGGGTTTATTTGAAGTTTGTGCCGCGCATGATTTTTAGTTTCATGCCGCCGTCAATTTAGACCACCTGCGCCAAATGACAAGACGAAAATGGCCCCGGAATCCGCGCGAGGATGGCCACGGGATGGCTGGGACGGCGGGAGGACGGCCTGGCTGATATAAGACGGGAGATCAGCCGGCCAGGCCGGACAGGTAGGCGAGGATCAATTGCGGCAGTTCGTCGCTGTAGCCGCCTTCCAGAATGCTCAAAGCAGGCACGGCCAGCCGGCGCACCGAGTCACCCAGCCAATGAAAATCCTCCGCTTCCAGCGAACCCTCGGCCAGCGGATCATTGGAAAAGGCATCGAAGCCGGCGGAAACGGCCACCAGGCCGGGCTGGAACGCCTTCAGCCGGGCCAGGGCCTTTTCCAAAATGGCGCGATACTCCAGGCGCGGGGCGCCGGGCGGCACGGGGAAATTGAAACAATTCCAGCCGCGATCGGCCAGGCCCGTGCCGGGATAGCAGGGATGCTGGTGGATGGAAAAAAAGGCGCAGCCAGGTTTGTCAAGCAGAATATCCTCGGTGCCGTTGCCGTGGTGAACGTCGAAATCCAAGACGGCCACGCGCTGGAAACCGGCGGCCCGCGCCGCCAGCGCCGCGATGGCGATGGAGTTGAGGTAGCAAAAACCCATGGCGCGATCGCGGGTGGCGTGATGGCCCGGCGGACGCATCAGGCTGAAGGACATCTCGCCCGCGCGGGCCGATTGCAGGGCTTGCAGCGCGCCGCCCACGGCGCGCCGGGCGTGTTCGGCGATTTGGGGATAGGCCGGAGTGTCGGCATCGAGGTCAAAGGGGATGTCCAGCCGTTGCAGGTGTTCCGGCGAGTGGGCGAGGAACAGGCTGGCGTCTTCGACCGGCAGCGGCCCGGCCCAGGCCAGCGGGAGCGTGTCCTGGGATTTGAGCGCGTCCAGGGCGGCGAGGATGCGCCCGGGGCTTTCGGGATGGCCGGGGGATGAGAATTCGGCGCAACGAATGTCAGTTATAATTTTCATGCGACGCGCGCCCGGCGCAAAAAAATCACGTCCGGCACACGGTTCCATTGATAACGCGGGAGAGGAATGGATGCCATCCTAATTTTGTCAGATGAATTTACAGGAGGCCGGCGTCTTTCCGGCGCTGGATTTCGGCGGTGTAGCCCTGGCGGAACGTGGGATAACGAAAGGAATAGCCCAGCTCCGTCTTGAGCCGGCGATTGACCACCCTTTTGTTGGTGGCGCCGCGTCGGCCGGCGGAGGCGGCGGATTCCGGAATCAAGGGCGGCATGGGCCCGCCCAGCGTCTCGGCGAGCCAGCGGAAGAAAACGATTTGCGACACCGGCTCGTCGTCCGCCAGATTGTAGATTTCTCCCGGCCGCCCATTCTGGAGGGCCGCGAGGATGGCGCCAACAACGTCATCAAGGTGGATCATGTTAAGAAAGCGTTCGCCTTGGCCGGGGACTTTTGCCTCGCCCTTCAGGTATTGAAGGAGAGGGCGGGCGCGCCCGGGACCATAAATGGCGGCCACGCGCAGGAGGACGGCGGGAAATTGTTTTTCACGGAAGGAATCGAGCAGGAGCTTTTCGGCGGCCAGGAGGATGCGGCCGGTTGGGCTGGCCGGTTCGGCCGGGCTGGTTTCCTCGACCGCGGAGGCGTCGGTCTGGCCATAGACGCTGGTGCTGCCGGTGTGGACGTATTGTCTGGGCGGCGATGCGGCCAGCCACTGGAGCAGATTGCGGGTGCCCTCGAAATAAACCCGCTGATAGGCCGGTGCTCCGCCCCCGCCGGAAGAAATGGTGTTGACGATCCAATCGAAGGGCAGCGGCAATCCGGCCAGATCGCCGGGCCGGGTGATGTCGGCCAGGACCGGTTGAAGGCCGGCGCGTTGCAGGATGGCCGCCCCTTCGGCGGAACGGCGGAGGCCGAAGACGGCATGGCCCTGGCGGAGCAATTGGACGCCCAGCGGCAGGCCGACGTAACCGCAGCCGATGATCAGGATGCGCACGGAAGGATTCCTGGGTCAGAGCGGGCTGTGAAGGGTTTTGGCGCAGGCCGCGGCGATGAAACCTTTGAAGAGGGGATGGGGCTGGTTGGGCTTGCTCTGGAATTCGGGATGGAATTGGCAGGCGAGAAAGAAAGGATGGGACGGCATCTCAATGAGCTCGACCAGCTTGTTGTCGGGGGAAAAGCCGCTGAAGACATAGCCGGCTTTTTCAAAAGCGGCGCGATAGGCGTTGTTGAATTCGTAACGGTGGCGGTGGCGTTCGTTGGCCACGAAGGCGCCATAGAGCCGGCCCGCCTGGGAACCGACGGCCAACTGGCAGGGCTGCAGGCCCAGCCGCATGGTGCCGCCTTTGCGCGTGATGTTTTTCTGCTCGTCCAGCAGGGCGATGACCGGATGAGGGGTCTTGGGATCAAATTCGGTGGAGTGGGCGCCGGCCAGTTTGAGGACGTTGCGGGCAAATTCAATGGTGGCAATTTGCATGCCCAGGCAAAGTCCCAGGTACGGCACCTTTTGCTCCCGGGCATACTGCGCGGCCAGGATTTTGCCTTCGATGCCCCGTCCGCCAAAACCGCCGGGGACGAGGATGCCGCCCAGGCCTTTCAACATCGCTTCCGCCCCGAATTTCTCGATTTGCTCGGCTTCGACCTTTTCGATTTTGACGCCGGAATCATTGGCCACGCCGCCGTGGATGATGGCCTCATAGACGGATTTGTAGGCGTCGTGCAGTTCAATGTACTTGCCGACGACGGCGATGTGGACGCGGTGGCGCGGGGCGATGATCTTGCGGACGATCTCCTGCCAGTGGGCCATGTTGGCGACCGGGGTGTCAAGACGAAGGTGCTGGCAAACCAGGTCGTCCACCCGCTCGCGCTGGAGCATGAGGGGGAGTTCGTAGATGGTGTGCTCCACGTCCAGCTCCTCAATCACGGCGTCGGCGGGGACGTTGCAAAAGTGGGAGATCTTTTCGCGGACGTCTTTTTCCAGGGGCTTTTCGCAACGGCAGACCAGGATGTGAGGCGTGATGCCGATCTCGCGCAGTTTGGCGACGGATTGCTGGGTGGGCTTGGTTTTGAGTTCGCCCGCGGCCTTGATGAAAGGGACGTAGGTGAGGTGGAGGAAGAGGACGTTGTTGTGCCCCTCCTTCAGGGCAAAGGCGCGGATGGCCTCCAAAAAGGGCAGCCCTTCGATGTCGCCGGTGGTGCCGCCAATTTCGGTGATGACGACGTCCGATTTGGTGAGCTCGCCGGAGAGGCGGATGCGGCGCTGGATTTCATCGGTGACATGGGGGATGACCTGGACCGTGGCGCCGAGGTAATCGCCGCGGCGTTCCTTGTCCAGCACGGTTTGATAGACCTGGCCGCTGGTCAGGCTGTTGAAACGGGTGAGCTTGACGTTGGTGAAACGCTCGTAATGGCCCAGGTCCAGGTCGGTTTCGGCGCCGTCATCCAGCACATACACTTCGCCGTGCTGGTAGGGGCTCATGGTGCCGGGATCCACATTCAGATACGGGTCGAACTTTTGCAGGGTGACTTTGAGACCGCGGTTCTCCAGCAGGGTGCCCAGGGCGGCGGCGGTCAGGCCCTTGCCCAGCGAACTGACCACGCCGCCAGTGACAAATATAAATTTCATTTGAATAAACTTTAACCCCGGCCCAGCCTTTTTTCCACCCGCGCCAGGTCGCCCGGCGCGTCCACCCCGACACTGTCATAATTGACCTTGACCACCGCGATTTGAAGGCCGTTTTCCAGGGCGCGCAGTTGCTCGAGTTTCTCGGCCCGTTCCAGCGGCGACACCGGCAGGGCGGTCAGCCGCAACAGCGTCTCGCGCCGGTACCCGTAAATGCCCAGATGTTTCAAAAACGGAAACGCCGCCAATGGCTCGGCACCGGGAGCGGCGTCTCGGACATACGGAATCGTGCGCCGGGAGAAATATAAGGCCCGGCCGGCGGCATTGACAACGACTTTTACCACGTTGGGATTGGCGTATTCCGCCGGGTCGGTCAGGGCCGTGGCGGCCGTGGACATTTCCGCGCCCTCCAAGGCCCCGGCCACGGCGTCCACCACCGCGGGGTCCATGAGCGGTTCGTCGCCCTGGATGTTCAGCACGGCGTCGCACGGGTAATGACGCGCCACTTCGGCAATGCGGTCCGTGCCGCTGGCATGATCCAGCGAGGTCATTTCCGCGCGGCAGAAATTCTGCGCCACCTCCCAGATGCGGGTGTCGTCGGTGGCGACGATGACTTCGGCCAGGGATTGGGCGCTCTGGCAGCGTTGGACCACGTGCTGGAGGAGGGGCTTGCCGGCAATCAGGGCCAGCGGTTTGCCCGGAAACCGGGTGGAACCGTAGCGGGCCGGGATGATGCCGATGATCTTCACGGAGAACTGGAATTGCGGCGGCCCATTTGCAATGTCATCCGCGAAGTGTAGGAGCAGAAAGGAAAATGCAAAATGAAAAAGGAGAGGCAGTCCCGGCCCGCCGCGCATTTGAGCAAATCAGTCAGCTTTGGCGACGGGAGATTCCTGGGTGAATCCCGCGCGCGAATCGGACCTCTGAAACTCTGAAACCTTTCCCAACAAAGAAATGCTGCGCCCGGGGGCGCCCAGCCTGCTACCACGGTGGTTTCGGGTGGGTGGCGGGGGGCGGTCCCAGGGGCACGCTCATGTGGGCGATGATCCAGTTGAAGTCGCGCGGGTCGTCGGCGACATCAACGGGCAGGCCGGCGGCGTCGGGCAGGGGGGGCGGCATGGTGCTGCGGCATTTCCAATGGTAAGATTCCAGGTGCCCGTCGGCGAAGGAAAAGTTGTTCCCCCCGTTGTGCCAGGCGGCCGGCAGCCGGGACCATTCCGGATAATAAGCCCGATTGACAAAGTAGCCGTCGGAGATGCTGTCGGGATGCTCGTCCAGAAACACGAAAATGCGGGCGGGCGCGGGCATGGAGGTCAGCCGGAAGAACTGCACGTAATCGGGATTATTGGTGTTGACTCCATATCGGGAAATCTCGCCCGCGTCGCCCACCGAGGCGTTCATGGAATAACTCCGCACGCGGCTGCTCCAGCCCGCCGCCCGTTGCAGGGCGCTCAGGACCGAGTCCGATGGGCACCGATAAATGGCGGATGACTTGACGACATAAGAACCCAGGGCCGCCTCGGTCAAGTCGGCGAGGTTGGTGTTGTCGGGAGTCAATTCCCAGTCCAGCGAGCCGGCCGCCCAATTGATGTTGGCGCGGGCGGCGGCGCCGGCCAGATTATAGGCCAGGCGCTGGGAATGGTCGTCAGCGTACATCAGCCATCCGGTGACGAGTTGTTTATTGTTGTTCTGGCAGAACAGGCCCCGGGCCTTGGCTTTGCTGGCGGCCAGGGCGGTCAGGAGCAAAGCGGCCAAAATGCCGATGATGGCCACCACCACCAGCAACTCCACCAAGGTGAAACCGCCGCGCGGGGCGGGCTTCTTCGGTTGTGGAACAGGAACTGGGCCACGCATGGGACTTTCTAGTTCGATGCCAGTTTACCAGCAAAAGCCGAAAATTACCAGTCCTTTGTTTTGCGCTGAACGGTGCTGGCCGGCTGATTTTCCGCCGAGTATACCAGCACCTTCTCGTCGTCCTTTTGCGCGTCCAGCATCTGCTGGGCCTGCTGGAGGGTCATCTGCGCGGCGAGGGCGGAGGCGGCTTGCTGGTCCGGCGCGGGTTCCTGGCCCTGCTGGCCCTTTTTGGCTGCGCTGGCCTGATTAGTCTGGTTTTGTTGGCCCTTGTTTGGCTGCTGTTGCGCCTGGTTTTGCTGGTTTTGCTGGTTCGGCTGATCCTGCTGCCCTGATTTCTGTTGCTGGTTTTTCTGGTTTTTCTGGTCCTGGCCCTGCTGGTTCTGCTGCTGCGGTTGCTGGTCCTGGTTCTTGTTGTCGTTGTTTTGATTTTTCTGTTGCTGCTGCTGTTGCTGTTGTTGCTGTTGTTGCTTGAGTTCTTCCAATTTCTTTTTGACGTAGGCGAGGTTGTTCTTCGCGTCCAGGTCGTTGGTGTCGAGCCGCAGGGCGCGGGAGTAATTGGCGATGGACTGCTCCCAGCGCTCCTGCTTTTTCTTCGGGTCGGTGTCAGGCTCGCCCAGACGGAAGAGGGTATTGCCCAGGTTGTAGCAGGCGTGCTCCTGGGCGGGCAGGTCGGAAACGATCTCCGGGGAGTTTAGCGCCGCGCCCAACTGCTGCTCGGCCGCCGCAAGGTCCTTGGCGCGGTAGGCCGATGTGCCGGCGTCGTAGTGCAGGCGGTAATCGTTGGTCTTTTCGGCGGCGAGCCGGTTGAATTCCTCGAAGGCCGCCTTGTAATCGCCGGATTGGTACTTGTCGTACGCGCCCGTCCCGGAGGCCGGGGCCGCAACCGGAATCATCAGCGCGCAGAGAATCACCGCCGCTTTTGGCAAGCCGGCCGTGATAGGAACAGCGGCGGCTTCCGCGCGGCGCTGGCGCGGGCCTTCCGGCAGCAACATTTCGGCGGCCAGGCAGAGGACGGCAAATCCCAGGAACCAATGATAGTGCTCGAGATGGACCCGCGTGAGCTTGACCTTGGCTTCTGTTTTTGGCAGGGGCGCCAGGCCTTCGCGGTAAAGGATTTCCATCGGGTTGGCTCCACGCAACGGCAGATAAAACCCTTCGCTGGCCGTGGCAATCTTTCTCAGCAACTCCTCGTTCAAATGCGATTTGACCACGTTGCCCTCCTCGTCCTTGATGAAGGAAGTGTTGCCATGGTCGTCGGTCACCTGCAACAATTCCCCTTCCGCCGTGCCCACGCCCACCGTGAAAATGCGCATTCCGGCATCGGCCGCCTCTTGGGCCGCTCCCATCGTTTCAGTGTCCGCGTCGTGGTCCTCGCCGTCGGTGATCAGGACGAGGGCCTTGTAATTGTTGTTGCCCTTGGCAAAGGCGCCGAGGGCGGCGCGGATGGCCTGGGAAAGGGCCGTGCCGCCTTGCGCGATGATGCCCACTTTGAGCGCATGCAAATTCTGGCGGAAGACCTCGTCGTCGAGGGTCAGGGGACATTGCAGGAAAGCGTCGCCGGCAAAGGCGACCAGGCCGAGGCGGTCTTCCTTGCACTGGCGCATCAGGTCAATGACGGCCAGCTTGGCCTTTTCCAGGCGGTTGGGGGGCACGTCCCGGGCGAGCATGCTGCGCGAGGTGTCCACCGCCACCACGATGTCCAGCCCGCGCTGCCGCGCCTCTTCCCACGCATAGCCCCAGCGCGGTCCGGCCAGCGCGGCCAACACCCCGGCCAAGGCGGCCAGCAGCAGGGCCAGGCGGAATTTCTGGCGGGCCGGCGACAGGCCGACGGTCAGGGTGGAGATCAGGCGGGCCTGCACAAACTGGCGGATGAGTTTTTGTTTGACGCGCCACGACCAGTAAAACCCTCCGGCCGCCAGGGGCAGGGCCAGCAGCAGAATCCAGAGGAATTCGGGCCGCGCAATCTCAAAGGCGGGTTCTTTCACGGCAATTTCCTCCAGACGGTCTGGCTTAAAATGATTTCCAGCAGGAGCAGGCTCAATCCGCCCGCTCCCACCGGCCTGTATAACTCGTCGAAATGCACGTACTTTTTCACTTCCACCTCGGTCTTTTCCATGCTGTCAATCTCCGCGTAAATCCGCCGCATCGTGTCGGCGCTGTCCGCGCGGTAATACTTGCCGCCGGTCCTGTCCGCGATCTTTTGCAAGGTGTCCTCGTCCACGTCCGCCGGCATGAGCTGGGTCGTCATCTGTCCGGTGAAGCGATCTCGGATCGGCATCGGCGCCATGCCGCGGAGCCCGATGCCAATGGTATAGACCTTCACTTTCAATGTCTGTGCCACGTCGGCCGCTGTCAATGGGGGAACTTTGCCCGAATTATTCTCGCCGTCCGTCATGAGGATGACGATTTTGCTCTTGGATTGGATTTCGTTCAATCCGTTGAGCGCCGTCATCAGGGCCGATCCGATGGCCGTGTGGTCCGGATCTATCACCCCCAATTGCAGTCGGGCCAGATTGGTCTGGAGAAAATCGTGGTCCAGGGTCAGCGGCGAGGCGGTGAAGGCCTCGGTGGCAAAGACCACCAGGCCGATGCGGTCTTTGGGCCGGCCCTCAATGAACTTGGACAGGACTCTATTTGCCATGTCAATCCGGTTGACGCGCTGGCCTCCCTCCTCAAAATCCAGGGAAGCCATGCTGCCGGAAAGATCCAGGGCCACCACTATGTCAATGCCGCTGGCCTTGACTTCCGTCTCGCCCTTGACCAGTCGCGGCTGGGCCAGGGCCACCACAAAGACCGCCAGGGCCAGCCAGCGCAGGCCCGCCAGAATGCGGCCCGCCCAGGATTTGTGCAGACCGGAGATCGGCCGGACCAAATCCACCGAGGAATAAACGAACGAGGCGTTCTGCCCCCACCGGCCCTTGAGCCAGGCCAGCGCCGGCAGCAGCAGCAACCACAACAGAACCAATGGGTGGGCGAAGGTCATGGCATCGCGGATTGCGGATTGGGGATTGCGGGTTTGAGATTTGTTTCGATGGCAGGTTGCGGGCCGGCCGCCGGCGGAGAGCCTGGCGGAACGTTGGGCAACGGCGGCGGCACGTTGGCGGGAACGGGGCGCGGTTCGGTTTCGTTGACCAGACGGAGCGCCGCCTGGTAAAGCCCGCGCAGTTCCGTTTCAGTCGGTTCGTATTTGGCGAATTTAATCAGATCACAACTGGCCAGGAATTCCCCCAGGCTGCGCTTTTGGTCGCGCGTCAGCAGAAAGCTGCCTTGCAACTCGTAGAGGAACTCATCGGTCGTGCGTTCCGGGGCGCGGAAGCGGAACCGCTCCTCCAGGTACTCGCGAATCGCGCCGGAAACCAGGATGGAAAAAGGCTTGGGCTCGCTGATCATCGCCAGGGCCTGCTCCAGTTTGCGCCGGGCGCGGACGTGGGCCGGAATCGGCGGAGGCGCCAGGGCGGGTTTTTTCCGCCGCCACCACCGCCAGGCAAAATAAAGAGCGGCGAGCAGGGCCAGAATCAGCAGCGTCCAGAAAACCCAGGCCCAGCCGTTGGGAATATAAATCAGCGGCTTGGGGTCCGCGTGAAAAATGGGCGCGGCCGCCGCGCTGTTGCTGGCGGGCGGTTGGGCGGGAACGATCAGCGCCGATGAATTGGTGACGATCATGCGGGTCCTTATCCGTGGCGGCGCCGCTTTTCGCGCGTTTCAAAAAAATAGCCCAGCGCGGCGGCGTAGGGCTGGTCGGTGCGCACTTCAATGGCGTCTATTTTGGCGGAGCGCAGCAGCCGCAGCATTTCTTCTTGATGACGGGCGCGGCGTTCGGCAAAGGCGCGCCGCTTGCGCGCGTCGTGCGTGTTGATCTCCACCAGCTCGCCCGTTTCGGCGTCCGTCAACAACAGCCGGCCCAGCGCGGGCAATTCCATTTCAAAACGGTCCACCACCTGGATGGCGATGACGTCATGCCGGCGGTTGGTCTGGCGCAATGCTGGCAGGGAGGTCGAGCCCAGCGTGGGCGAAAGCAAATAGCCTCCCGGCCGCGGGCGGTTGCCTTCCCCGACCGGCGGGCGCTGCTCAAAGAGAAAATCCGAGATCACCACCACAATGGCGTGGCGCCGGGCCAGGCGGTTCAACACATCGAGCGCCTCGGTCAACCGGGTCCCGCGCTTGCTCGGTTGAAAGAGCAGGATTTCCCGGATCACCCGCAGGACGTGGCGGCGTCCTTTCTTGGGCGGGATATATTTCTCGACCTCTTCAGTGAAAAGAATCAGCCCCACCTTGTCGTTGTTGCGGATGGCGGAGAAGGCGAGAACGGAGGCGATCTCCGCCGCCAGCTCGCGCTTGGTTTGCGCCCCGGAGCCGAAGAGGCCCGACCCGCTCAAATCCACCAGCAGAATCAGGGTCAATTCGCGTTCCTCCACAAATTTTT
>JBEKUQ010000024.1:0-11112 GCA_049514835.1 Verrucomicrobiota bacterium
CTCTCGAATATGCGCCCTCGTCGCGCCTCGCCATCCGCCCCGCCGCGCTCGCAATCCCTATCCCGATCTATTTTCAAAACACGCTCTTAAGCACCGGCCAGCCCTACTCAGCGGCCACCGGCACCAGCGGCACGGCGGATTACATCACGGCGGCGCGGGAGCTTTCCGGGAAAACGGTGGTGGCTTACATCCCGCAGGATGGCATGACACCGACCGTGGCCATGAACCAACTGGCCGGCTGGTCTGCCACGGCCTGGTGGTTCAATCCCCGGACCGGCGCTGGCACGACCATCGGCAGCTACGCGACCGCCGGCACGCAACCCTTCACCCCGCCGGACACGAACGACTGGGTGCTGGTGATTGATTCGATACTGTCAAACAACGCAGGGGCGCATCCATGAAGCGGAAAGGCTAAAGGCTAAATGCTAAATGCTAAAACAATTCAGATAGGAAGGCTTCAGCCTGGAGCCTGTAGCCCGCAGCCTTGGCTCTTTGCGACCTTTGAGATCTTTGCGGTCAAGCCAGGTTTTGAATTATGAGATTTTGGAACCGAATCAAAGCAACGGTCGAGGGCCTGTCCTAAAAATGGAAACGAATATGTCGGAACAACGCGCGGAGCATTCAGTGGATGTCCAGACGCCGCTGGAACTGGCCGGGGCAGAAGAAGGAGCGGCGGAATTGGAAAGAGCCATTGGCAAAGCCAAGGCGCTGGGGCGAAATCCTGACCGCTTGAACAGGCAGCTCGCCAAGGCCCGGGAAGGAATGAAGCGGTATCGGCTGGCCCACCCGGATGCGGGGCCGCAGGCGAGGATTCTGGAAATGTCCAATCGCAGATTGGAAGAGGGCAAGGGGGCCTGCCGTGAGGAAACGGAGAAGGCGGCACGGAAAAAGGAGAAGGAAAGGGAGGGGCCGAATGGCCAATCTCCGCCGTCGGCGCGCGGCAGCGAGACGGCGGCTGCAGGATGGGTCCCAGCCTTGGGCCCGGGCGCGCCCCTCCCCGGCGGCGGGACCGTGGTGGACGGGGGGATTCTTCCTGGCGGGGGAAATGGAACGAATCAGGATTCCAGGAAAGAAGAATCGGAACCGGACGGAGCAGGTCCGGGCGAGGGGTCGCGGAAGGACCTCAGGATGGAAAAGGCGGGGCCGGCAACGCCGGCGGCGGCGGAGGCGGCGGCAGTCTGCTGGGATGCGCGGGCGGTTGGAAGGGCGATGGAGGAGATGGAACGGCAAATAATGGAGGAGCAGGAAAGGGCGCGGGCGCAGTTTGAACTCAGCCGGGAGCAGGAACAGCGCGTGGCGGCGATGGAGTTGCGGCTGCAAAAGCTGGAAAACCGGGGGCGGTTGCACCGGGAATTGTGAATGTTGAATAGAGAAAGAAAAAATGAACCACGGATGGCACGGATGGGAGAATTCTCATCGGTGAAATCCGTGAAATCCGTGGTGAAGAAAGGCAGAATTATGACGGCGAAGGAATGGCTGGCGGCGGCGGAGGCGGCGAAGAACCTGGAGGATAACCTGACCCGGCAGGTCGCGGAGACGCCGCCAAAGGCGGCGAATTAGGAATGGTGAAATGGACCAGGCGCGCGGAGCGCGCTGTCTTCTTTCACCATTCACAATTCAAAATTCAAAATTCATGCAATACACGACGCTGACATATAACGGGACGGAGAAGTCGCTGGCCGATTGGGGCATCGGCAAGTGGCGGAGGGAGTGCTATAACCAGGCGTCGGATTCGTTTGTCTTCGAGCTGCAGGCGGCGACGGATGCAGCGGAGATTTTTCCCTATGGCAGCATGATCAAGATTTCCACCGGGCGCACGCCGGCCGCCGGCCCGTCCGCCAGCCCCGCCGGTCTGCCGCTCTCCGGCGTGAGGGAGTGGACCGGGGGCCAGGGCTGGTTCGCGGGCTGGCGGGTGGAGAACGTGCGCACCGGGACGGCCCGGCTGGAGGAGTTCCAATACCAGTTTGCCGGGCCGTGGGACTTTTTCTTCGAGCGGCTGGTGTTCCAGAAATTATGGTTGACGTGGAACGGAGTCAAGCAGATTGCGGACTGGCGCTCGCAGGTGGTGCTGGGCATGAGCGTCAACTGCCTGTCCGGCGCCGGGGACACGGTGACGGGCACGACCACGACCAACCTGATGAGCCTCAGCCAGCAACTGATGGAGATCGCCGGTTACGTGGCGTCGCAAAGCAGTTATGAGCAGACGGTCAACGGGCTGGGCTGGCCCGGCGGGCCGCAGATCCAGTTTGACACTCTGACGACGGACGGGGAGGGGAATTACCAACTGGCGACGGCGCGGGCCAACTGCCAGATTCCCGATTTTGTGCCCGGCCATGCCGGGAGCAACGGGGACATCGCGGCGACGACGAGCGGGAAGGTGCTGCGCGCGCCGCTGGACGCGGTGAACGACATGACGTGCGCGGAGTGTTTTCGCCGGATGTTGCGCTGGATCGGGGCGGTGGGAAGCCCGGTCACGTGGTTTGATTATTCGACAACGCCGCCGACGTTGAAGGTGAGCACGCGCGACCAATTGCCGGCGGTGACGCGGCCATTAGTTGGCGGCGCTCTGCCGAGCGCCGCTACGGAGTCCATAAAGATTCAGCGCCGGGACGATCTCATGCCCTCGGCCATCGCGTTCAAGTATCGCATTTCGGGCCAGGTCTGGGGCACGCCCTACAGCGTGATGCAAAACGACATTGCCGCCCGCGTGGACGGGGCGTGCGTCGAAGGGGTCGGGCTTTTTGGGGCGCTGACCGATCTGGCCGGTGGCGCGCTCTCCCCCGGGGCGCAGAACGAGCTTGGCTTGCAGGCGCGGCGTTTGGCGGCGCAGATGGGCACGTTCGATTTCGAGGGGGAAAGCACGACCGGGGCGTCGGGCAGCATCCTGACGGCGCCGCTGAATCTGGGCGATCCGGCGGGAGGGGGCGCGGCCCTGGCGGCGTGGACGGCGCTGTTCCCGCAACTGGCCAATGTGAGCAATCTGGCTTTTTATCAAGACAGCGGGGGCGCCATTGCCCCCGCGGTGGTGGATGAGGCGGGGGCGCCCGTCAGCCCGGGCAGTTTCCCGAACATCCTGCTGGACGGGAACGTTGCGCCGTGGATGTATGTGAACAATTCCCCGACCAACCATCAGCCCGGCCAATGCGTCCAGGCCACGATCACCGCCTGGTTCCAGTATCAGGACAACTCCGCGCCGGCCGGGGACCCGGCCATCAGCAGCGGCACGGTGCAATATCACCAGCTCACCACCAAGGTGAAGCTAACCAATCTCACCACCGGCGCCTACAACTCCATTCCGCAGGTCACGCCGGGCGAGCCGGTCCCTTACGGGCTGGCCGGGTACATATTCGCGATGGAACAAATTCCGCAATACCAGGGGAGTTTAACGGTGATGGAGCAGGAGATCAGCGATGTCTGTCCGATCGGTCATAATCTGAACCTGACCGGGGGATTGGCGGAATGGGCGGCGATGAGGGCCTGCGTGCAGCAGGTCAATTACGATGACACCGGCAAGACGGAGATCATCTTTGGGCCGGCGCAACACCTGGGCAATGCGGATCTGGTGGAACGACTGCGCGTCAACCGCGGCCCGCGCTGGTATAACCTGATTGGCAACGACCTCCTCAACAAAACCCCCGGCAGCGGCCCGACGGCGCTCGGCCAATACGCTCCTCTGTCAAGTCCAATTCCCGGCACGCGGCTCAACAGCGACAAGCTGCTGCCGCAGTCGGTGAAGGACTTGGAAAGCCACCTGAGCGCCTACACGCGGCTGCTCCCCGGGGTTTACGCCTGGACCAAGGGCGCCGGCCGGAGCGGGCTGTCTCTGGTGGACAATGGTCCCGGCCTGGCGCTGGCGGGCGGCAGCGCGGGAAACCTCGACGCGCAATACATTCTCATCTCCGTGGCCCAGCTCCTGGGCGTGGTGGCCGGGCAGCCGGCCAAGTTCTGCGAGCTGATGACCTGCGAACCCGGCGCGCCCAGCGGGCAGAACAGCTACCGGGCGTTTCTCTGCACGGATGTTTACTACAAGTGACCTGTAAAGTATAAAGGATAAATGATAAATGATAAAACAATACAGACGGAGAAACCAATCCGGCGCTGGCGGCGTGATTTATCATTCATCATTTATCATTTATAATTTCCCCCAATGGCCGGTTATTTCAGCAAATACGTCCCGTGCTGCCAGGAGTGCAACGTCGCCAAACAAATCGTCGGCTCCAAGCTGTGGATCGGCTACGCCCAGGAGTTCAACTTTCCCGGTTTCGTGGACAACTTCTCCGGCTGGCATGGCGGCGGAACGGGAACCTGGGCCAACGGCGGCAACTTCGCCGTCGGCGACCTGGCCACCCGCGAAGTGGAAAGCCAGACCGGGGGCGGCATCACTTATCCCGCCTACTATTATGTCTATATCTGCATCGCCGCCGTCACCGGGTCCACCGCCGATCCCGCCGCCGACACGGCCCATTTCCAGCCCTGGAGCTACGACGTCACCGGCGCGGGCGCCAGCCCCGGCGGGCCCAGCGGCTGGCCGACGGCGCTGGGCATCGGCGCGCGCCAGGTCTGGACCTCTTCGACCGATACGGCTTACTTCGAGTTGACCGTCACCACTGAGTTTGACAACTGCCCCTCCATCGGCCCCCTCGGCTATCCTTACACCGACATCTACGGCGACCCCCTCTACTATGGCTGGAACGACACCGGGCAGAACGCCTTCACCAAGGCGTGCGAACACGTGGACAGCGCCAACAGCCCCTTCGTTTACGCTTGGGCCTTCCCCAACCGCTACGACGGAACGCCCTCGACTTTTACCGGCCCCAGTTCCGGCCCCGACACCGATGAGTCCTTGCTCCTTTTCCCCGCCCTGCCTCTGACCCCTGTCATGTATAATGGCGGCGACACCCTGCCACAATTACAGACGCGCGGACTGGATCTGCCGCGCCTGGTCAGCCTCACCGCCAGCGACACTGAGTTGACCTTCGTCTTCGGCATCTGGATCAACGACTACATCGGCCCCGGCTACACCGCCGTCCATGGCGCGCCGGCGACCGTCGCGCAAAGGCTGCAACTGGGAGGCAGCACTTACACCTTGGGCGAAGTCGCCGGCGACGCCGCCACGTTGCGCGATTCGACCGCCGCCGGCGCCGCCACGTTCAGCAGCGTTGCCTGGGGAACCTCCTGGACCAATACCTGGAGCGCCAGCGGCGCGGTTGTGGCGACGCAGAACTTTGCCTTCTCTGTTGAAAACGCCATCACCTGCGCCTGCAAAGTGGGCACGGAGATCGCTTGGGCGGCGGCCGTCAACGGCCTCTACACGACCGGCGTGACGAGCTGCTATTGCAGCAAGGCGCAAGTGAATGTCTGCGGCAACTACTGCACCCGCACCTACAACTGCCCGACCGTGACCTGCGTGAGCGGGAGCGCCGGCAGCACGCCGACCGCCGTCGAGATTGACCCGCCGGGAAGTCCCGGGGAAAGCACGGGAGTTTATGCCAATTGCAGTTGCACTTGAGAATAGGACGGATGGGACGAATGGGACGGATGCTTCAGAGGGAGGGGCGGTCGTCATGCGCATCAGCCTGGCGGAGATTCGCAGCCGGGCCGCGGTGCGCAAGGCCGGCTACGTGGAGGCGCTGCTGGCCGCCGGCGCGCCCGACCCGGACGGGCTGCACTGGCTCATTCCCCTGGCCGCCCTGCGCGAATGTTGGGCTGGCTATGGCGCGCCCGGCCTCGATCTCGACCACGGCGGCGGCGGATGCGCCGGTTGCGGCTGACGATGACCATCTGTGGCAAATCAACTGGAGAACTGGGCGCGGTGACGGCCTTAACACGGCGCGGCGGGCCACGAGCCAGACCACGGCGGCGGCTTGTGGAAAGGGCGGGGCAATGGCATGATGGCGGCGCTTGAAAATACTTGTCGCCATGACCGGGGCCAGCGGGGCCATTTACGCGCAGCGGCTGCTGGATAATCTGGATCCGGCCCGGCACGAGATTCATGTTGTGCTTAGCAATTACGCGCAGGTGGTGATGGCGGAGGAGCTGCCGGGCGGCCTGCGCCTGCCCGCCGGGGTGAGGACGCACGGCCTGAAAAGCATGAACGCCCCCTTCGCCAGCGGCTCCAATCCGGTGGACGCCATGGTGGTGATCCCCTGCACCATGGGCACGGCCGGGCGGATCGCCCACGGCTTCAGCGAGGACGTTTTGTTGCGGGCGGCGGATGTGACGCTGAAGGAAAAACGGAAGTTGATTCTGGTGCCGCGCGAGACGCCGCTCAGCCTGATTCACGTCAAGAATTTTGAGCTGCTGCTGCTGGCCGGGGCGGTCATTCTGCCGGCCAATCCGTCCTTTTATCATCGGCCGGCGGGGATCCAAGAAGTAGTTGACAGCGTGGTGGGGCGGGTCTTGGATCATCTCGGCATTGCCCATCAACTGGTGCCGCGCTGGCAGGCTGAACCGGAGTGATCGTGCGAGGACCGAGGATGTTTCTCTCCCAAATACGGAAATGGGCCGGCTTCATCAAAATCTCGCATACCGTGTTTGCGCTGCCGTTCGCCGTGGCGGCCATGGCGGTGGCGGCGCGGGAGCGCCGGGGCTGGCCGGGATGGCGGACGTTCTGCTCATCCTGGGGGCGATGTTTTGCGCGCGGACGTGCGCCATGTCGTTCAACCGGATCGCCGACCGGGAGTTTGACCGGGAGAATCCGCGGACGGCGGGGCGCCATTTGCCGAAGGGGGAAATCTCGCCGGGGGGCGCGTGGGCGCTATGTTTGACAGCGGCGGCCGGTCTGGTCGCGGCCAGCTGGCTGATCAACGATGTCTGCGCGGCGCTCTCGCCGGTCGCGCTGGTGATCGTCTGCTTTTATTCGCTGACCAAACGGTTCACGGATTTCAGCCACGTTTTCCTGGGGGTGGCGCTGGCCCTGGGGCCAATCGGCGCCTGGCTGGCGGTGAAGGGGAGCTTTCATTTCTTCCCCGACGGGGCGCAGACGCTGGAGAACAGCGCGATCCTGCCGCTGCTGCTGGCCGCGGGGGTGGTCTTCTGGCTGGTGGGCTTCGACATTATTTACGCGCTGCAGGATTATGAGTTTGACCGCGCCCACGGACTGCATTCGCTGGTGGTGCGGTGGGGTGTCAAAAATGCGCTGGCCGCCGCGTTTTTGTCGCACATGATCATGTGGCTGCTCTTGATGGTGTTCGGGCTGCTGGCGCGATTCCGGCTGGCGTATTATGCCGGCCTGGTCTTTATTCTGGGATGTCTGTTGATGGAACACTGGCTGGCGCGGCGGCGCAGCTTGAACTGGATCCACCAGGCCTTCTTCCGGCTCAACGCCGTGATCAGCGTGGTGTTTGTGGTTGTGACGCTCACCGAAGTCGTGTTTCCATTCCTGCGGTTTGCGAAGTGAACTTTTTTTTCGGGAGGCGGAACGGGGGCTGAGATTAAAGATTACGAGTGGCTCAAATTGGCCGGAAAGAGTCACGGCTCGACGGAGTCTCGCCCTACCGGGAGGGGCTGAGTTACGGATTAGGATTAGGATTAAGATTAAGATTAAGATTAGGATTAAGATTAAGAGCAGAAGCAGATTCAAGATGGTGAACTTTTTTTTGCAGCAGAGCGGGCTGCGCGACATTTATGAGAAAGTCGCGGCGGGCGGGCGCATTACCGAGGAGGAGGCGCTGCGGCTTTTGGAAAGCCGCGACCTCAACGCGGTGGGGGCGATCGCGGACCTGGTGCGGGCGCGCAAGAACGGCAACCGGGCGAGTTACATCGTCAATTGCTACATCAATTATTCCAATGACTGAATCGTGTGCTGCCAGTTTTGCGCGTTTGCGCGCAAGAAACGCGACGCCGACGGCTTTGAGCTTTCGACCGGGCAGATCGTGGAGAAGGCGCGGGCCGCGCTGAAAGCCGGCGTGACGGAGCTGCATATCGTGGGCGGGCTGCATCCTTCCCTGCCCTTCCGTTATTACACGGACATGCTGCGGGCGCTGCGGGCGGTGGACGGGCGGCTGCAATTGAAATGTTTCACGGCGATTGAGATTTTGCACCTGGCCTGGCTGGCGAAAAAGCCGGTGAAGGAAACGCTGGTGGAATTGAAGGAGGCCGGGCTGGATGCGCTGACGGGCGGCGGGGCGGAGATTTTTCGCCAGGAGGTGCGCTCGGAAATCGCCCGCGGCAAGGAATCGGCCGAGGAATATCTGGACGTTCACCGCACCTGGCACGGGCTGGGGGGGCGCAGCACCACCACGATGCTCTACGGCAACGTCGAGTCGCCGGCGGACCGCGTGGATCATCTGCGTTATTTGCGCGGATTGCAGGACGAAACCGGCGGCTTCACCGGATTTGTGCCGCTGCCCTACCATCCTGACAACAATAAAATTGCCGTGACGACGCGGCCGACCGGCCTGGACGCCTTGCGCACCATCGCGGTGAGCCGCGTCTATCTGGATAATTTCGATCACATCACCGCCTATTGGGTGGGGATGGGCTTGAAGCTGGCGCAGGTGGCGCTGAGTTACGGGGCGGATGATTTGCACGGCACCATTTTGGAGGAGAATATTTTTCACATGGCGGGGGCGCAGACGCCGCAATTGCAAACGGAAACGGACATGGTGAAGGCCATTCGCGAAACCGGGCGCACGCCGGTGCAGCGCAACACTTTTTACGAGCCGATCAAGGTCTGGGACGCGGCGCCGGAGCGGGAAGGCCCGGCGGACAGCGGCGCGTCAACCATTGTGCGGGAGAACCTCGCCTCGGCGTAAGCTCTTATGAACCGGCCACAGGACCCAAAGCACAGAAAGGACGGGACGGGCGGAGCAGGCGCGGCGGGCAGCCCGTTGCCACCCCGCGAGGACCCGGGCCGGCCCCGCCTGACGCCGCCGGAAACAGCGGAGGAACTGGCGCATCGCTTCGAGCGTGAAACGCGGCCGCGCTTGCGGCAACGGGAGACCGCCTTGGAGGATTCGCTCGCGCCGTTCCGGGTCGGCTCCGTCCCGTATCTGAACGCGGCGCCGCTGACGCGCGGGCTGGAGGACCAGATTGTGTTCATGCCCCCCTCGGAACTGGCCCGGCGACTCCGTGGGGAGGAGTTGGACGCGGCGCTGATCAGCGTCACCGAGGCGCTGCTCAATGACCGTTACGATATACTTGACGGCATCGCGGTGGCGTCGCTGGGCGAGGTGCAAAGCGTTTTTCTCGCCCACCGCGGCCCGCTGGAGGAGGCGCGGGAAGTTTATTGCGACACGGCCTCGCTGGCCAGCCTGAACCTGCTCAAGGTGCTGCTGGCCGAACGCGGCTTGAACCCGCGCCTGACGCCGCTACCGGACTACGAGAGCGCGCCCAGGCTGGACCATGTTTTTATGATCGGCGACCAGGCCATTGAATTCAGCCGGGCGTGCCACGGGCATGAGATACTGGATTTGGGCTCGGCCTGGTATGAGTTGACGGGGCTGCCGTTTGTCTATGCGGTGTGGGCCTTGCGCCGGATACCCAACGCCCCCCTGCGGCGGCGGTTGCGCGAGGCCAAGGCCTTCGGCATGGACACGCTGGATTACATCATCTCCACGCGCACGGAATTTGATTACAATTTTCGCAAGGATTATCTGGGCTGGCACATTCATTATCACCTGGGTTCGGACGAACGGCGAGGCATTGCGAAATTCGTGGAACTGCTGCGCCAGCATGGGTTGGGGCCGGTCTATGAGCCGCGGTATGTGAATTGAAAGACTTGCAAAGAGAGGCCATACTGGGCGCATGGTGTCAGCTTTGGCCGCTTTAGGCCTCGCGACCATGCCAATGACTGGCATGACCCTTGCCGCGGGAAACAAAGTGAAGAGGCGACAGAATCATGGCGGGACAGAATCATATATTAGTGGATGGAATGTATGCAGTTCTGACTTATGATTCTGGCCGGCCATGATGCTGCTTTCGCTTCCTCTTTTCCATTCACTTGACAAAGAGTATCTTGTCTATGCGTCTTTGCACCGCAGTCCGCCAACATCACGGTCTTGCGCGGAGATTTCTTCCCGCGGAACAAAGCGCATGAGAGAACAAGGAAAGCCTTTGCCCGCAGATAACCGGGCAGATGCACGCAGATGACCGCGAAGAGCGGATCCCGTAATGCCCTTGCTGGAGGATGATGAGTGGGATGAACCCTCACCTCACCCTGACCCTCTCCCCTCCCATCGGATGGGAGCGGAGAGGGAACAGCAGAGGGACACGAATGGCTCCAAGAAAGTCTGTCGTGCAGCGGCCGGTGCATGGTGCCAATGCGTGCCTTATGAAAGAGGTTGCGCCGGCGGGCCAAAGTGGTAAAAGCGTATCACATGATTTTTATGGATGACGCGCCAACTCCGCCGCCGCCGCCCGAAAACGCCCCGGCCGGTCCTTCTTCGCTCACGGACCGCCTCACCGACATCATCGCCGCGCCCGGCGAAGTTTTTGCGGAAGTCAAGAACGCGCCCGTGCGCGCCTCCAACTGGCTGGTGCCGTTGGTCCTGGCCTGCATTGCCACGGCGGTTTACATCTGCATCGCGATCTCGCAGCCGCCCATTTTTCAGGGCATGAAGGAGCAGCGGGAAAAGGTGATGCAGAAGCGGGTTGCGTCCGGCAAAATGACTCAGGCGCAGGCGGACCAGGCGGTGGCCGCCGCCGATCAACTCTTGACGCCGGCGATCATGAAAATCTTCGGGGCGGGCGGGGCTATGGTGGCCGAGGTGGCCGGCCTTTTTCTGATGGGTTTGGGCATTTGGCTCACCCTTAAATGTTGCACCGCCGCCAGCCTCACTTACATGAAAGTAGTCGAAGTCTGCGGCCTGGCCCTGGTGATTGACGTGCCGCAAAAAATCCTCCGCAGCGGGCTTGTCTTGTGGAAGGAGAACCTGCTGGCCACCGCCAGCCCAACCCTCTTCCTCGCCAATCCCAGCTCGGCCAACAAGGCCCATGTCTTTTTGTCCATGATTGACCTAGTGGATTTTTGGTGGCTGGCCGTTTTGAGTCTTGGCGTTGCCAAAGTCGCTTCCCTTCGCTATCGCACCGGCGCCTTGATCACTTTTGGCCTCTGGTTCGGCTTCCGGATTGTCCTCGCTCTATTGACCCCGTCCTGATTTTCGGCCAAGG
>JBEKUQ010000025.1:0-10908 GCA_049514835.1 Verrucomicrobiota bacterium
CCACGGATTTTACGAGGAGGAAATGGAGTTCCGCCGCCAGCTCAATTATCCCCCGCTCAGCCGCATCGCCCTGCTGCTGCTGCGCGGCCGGAACGAGGAGAAGGTGAAATTCTCGGCCGATTACCTCAAGCGCGAGCTGGAGAAAAAAACAGCCGGCATGGCGGATTTAGCGATCAAAGGGCCGGCCGCCGCGCCGCTGGCCCGCACCAAAACCGAGTATCGCTTTCAAATCATGTTGTTGACGCGCCAAATGAGCCGCCTGAGCCTGCGGCTGGCCGAACTGGCCGCCGGCCTGGCCCTGCCGGAAGAGGTGAAAATGACGGTTGACATAGATCCGGTGAACTTGATGTAAGCATTCGGACCGCTCAATGGTTCTGCGACCTTGCCCAAAGCAGAGCAGCGCCAAAAAGGCAAAACCCGCCCAGATTCAGGGATAGGCGCTTCCATGACCCTGGCTTGGGCAAGGACTGTCCTCAAGCTTGTAGGAGCCGGCGCCCGGCTGGGGCGCTGGAACCGAAGGGGTGGCGGCCTGGAAGGAAAGCAGGATGGAGGTGCCGGAACCGGGCGCGGTGGACAATTGCACTGAGCCACCCATGCGGCTGACGCGCTCATGCAAGGAAAGAACATCCATGTCGCGCTCGTCATCGCTTTTCAGGCCAAAACCGTTGTCGTCGCCCAGCAGGCGCAGCCAGAACAGGCCGTCGGACTGTTCAGTCTGGATGTCAACATGGGAAGCGCCGATGCGGGGGTAAAGCTGGGTCAATAGCTCGCGGCATAAGGTGACCAATTCGGCGGCAATCGCCGGAGGCAGCGGGATGGTCTGGCCGGGCGGGGTAAAGGAAACACGGAGGTCGCTGCCATGGGTCCGGGCGTGCCATTGCAGCCAGGCCGTCAGGCCGGCCTGATCTAATTGCCGGGGCTGCAAATCCTCCGTGATCTGGCGGGCGGATTGGCAGAGATCGTTCACCGCTGAGGACCACTCCTGGTACTTCTGCTTCCAATCCCCAAGCGCTTCTTCGTCAGCGGGTTCAAAGGACAGCTGGAGGGCGAGAAGGTTGAGTTTCTGGTTGATCTCCTCCTCCATCCGGTGGGCCAGCCGCTGATGCTCTTCGGCAAGAACGGATTGCCGGCGGACCAGGAGGGAATGAAGCTGCTCTGGGGTAGGTTTCACGTTAAACGGACGAAGGAATCCGGTTCAGAGGGTTTGGAGCCTGCGGCCCGCAGGCTCAATGGCGCGGCGCGCCGCCTTCGGATACGCAATGGTGTTGCCGCCTCCCGCGAGGCAGGCCCTGGGCGATGCCGCCGATAAGATCGGACCGCAACACCGCCCGTGGCCGGAGCAAATCCAATGACAAACCACCATGACAGCAATAATGACCTCCATGGCGAATCATAACACGAAAACCAAGGGTTGGGAAAGCCTTTTGCTGCCGTTCAAGCCTTGAGGGCCGCGGCCTTTCGCACCAGTTTGGCGCCGTTTGTCCTGAGGTAGGCCTGCACGGTGGCGATGCCGCCCAGGCTGATCGGCACCCGCTTTTGGTTCTGAAAGAGACGGTAATGGGTCAGCGTCTTGCCCACTTCCATGATTTCGATATGTTTGTCCTCCATCTTCCAGAGCTGGCCTTTGGCCAGTGGAATCATGGCGAACTTTTTGGACTTCATACGTTTTTCTGTTGTCGAACAATTCACCGGGCGACGCGACTCTCGCCCTGGCCCGCCGCCGCAGCGGCAGCCATCTTCGCGGTGTTCATTCCCCACCCGGTATTAAAGCACAAACCGCCCCAAAAACAAACACAAATCTTTGGCCCCACGCCAATTCCGGGGGCCTTCGGCCAGGGCCGGACGAGGGCGGCCGCGGAGCCGGCAAAACGTTCCCCACGCCTCATCCGTCACTTAAAGACGGCGTTGGGTTGTTTGGGCCAAGGCAGAACCGCCCCCCCTTGCTGCCGTTGCGGTCCTATTTGCGACTGGCTGCCAGGCGGTTTGCGCATGGCAGGCTTGGGCGCTTCCAAGCTAAAACCGGGGACATCCCCCCAGGCGCTCAAGCCAGGCAAGCCGTGCGAAAAGCCCTCATCCTGCTTGTCAGGGGGCTTGAGGGGGTCCAAAGAAGACGCGTGGGCAGACGGCATCTTATAGACACTTTCACCGGTCTCCGTCGCGTCCAGCGGCGATATCAGCGACGAAGCCGAGGGCATGAGCGAAAGTGAGCCTTTGGCGAAGGGGGACTTGGGGTCGGAGAACGAAGAATCCTGCTTGAACAGTCCGGGCTTGGATCCACGGGAGGCATTATTCTGCTTCATGTCTTTCAGCAGGTCATTTAAGGAGGATTCGTTGCCGGGACTGTAGGCATCATCGGAGCGGAACTTCCAGGTTCTGTTGCCGGCATTGTCGGGGCCGAGATTGTTCTGGCGGTCCCGCCTTTCGGACGGCGTCAGGGAATCCAAACGAGCGTTGGCCTGGCCGTTCCGCGCTTCCAATCTCTCCATGCCGCTGCCGAGGCCGTCCGGGTTTTCCCATGTTCCCGAAGTGCTCAGGTCGTTGAAATAGTTGCTGGCCGGCTTGGCCGAATAATTGCCGGCACCCAGCTCCCAATACGGGCTGTCCGAGGTGTTGTTTCGGCCCAACCTGTCCAGATCCGAACTCAGACCGCCATTCCCAATTCGCGAATTAAGGTCATCGTTGCGACGGACGGGCGCCGCGACGGAGACAGTCGCCATGGGGAAGAGCATCGGCGGGGGCGGGCTGGAATTCCTAACCATAAGGGAAAAGGCTTCCGCCGGTTCGCTCTCCGGCCGATCCACCACCGGCATGGCCAGGGTTTCAGAGGCCCGGGAGAATTCGATTTTTTCCCCAGCCAACACGGAGGCCGGAAGCCGGCCCAGCAACCCCGCCCCGATCAGGAGCGCCAGCAACAACCTTAAGCAGCACAACGACATATTATCCAAAAAGGAATTTATAGCCGAAGCACGGCCAAAGGTCAATCGAAAACTGGGGCAAAAATGCCGCATTCTCGGCGGCTCAAGGTTGTCGGAGCAATGGCGAAACCTTTTCAAGGCGGCGGGTATAATAGCCTGTTGCCGGAATATTTTACAATTCCATGACATTTGCGCCGGCCAGCCGCCCCATGCTGCGGGTCGCCACAACCCGGTGCGCGACCGGCCGGTCCGCCCCAATGGGGCGGCGGCGGGCCGGAGGTTCCCGGTTCGCGCCGCGCCTTCGCGGTGGTGTTGAATTCAATTGACAATTTTATGGATGACCTTTATCGTAATTGTCCATGAGGTTTTCCCGTTCAGTTCAGGCTGCCGCAGGCCATCTTGCCGGGGCCTTTCGCGCCGATTTTGCGTCGTTTTTTGAACGTTTTGCCTTGCAGGAACTCAAGCAACGTGGAAAAACTATGGAGTCGCAATTATGTCAGTCCTGCTGCCGAACCGTCCCGCTGCACGCGGGGCATAAAGATTGCAAAGGATTTTTCGCGCCGCGTGTCTAACCAGTTACCATGAACTCATCCGCGGAACAATCACCGGACAGCCCTGGCCGCGCCACGGCGGGACGCGCCGGCAACGGGGGGAAACTGAATGTTTCCCCGGAGGCCTTGCGCGCGCTCCCGGCGGATTTTGTCAAGCGCCATCGCGTGCTGCCGCTCCACGTTTTCAACGGAGCCATCCATGTGGCCACGGCCGAACCGGGCAACCAAAGGGTCATTGACGACATCCGCCTGTTGAGCGGCCTGGAGGTGCAGGAGCAGGAGACCCCGTCGGCGGATTTGTTGGAAAAGATCGCCGAGTGCTACCAGGTCACCGTCGAGCAGATGATTGAGAACCTCAACCCGGACCGGACCGGCTCGGCCGAGGGCAAGAACCTGCACGACATCGAGGTGATGGCCAATGAGCCGACGGTGATCAACCTGGTCAACCTCATCATTTCCACGGCGTTGCGCGAGCGGGCCAGCGATATCCACATGCTGCCTTTTGAGGATTCGTTGCAATTGCGCTATCGCATTGACGGATTGTTGCAGGAGAAACCGCCGCCCCCAAAAAACCTGCATGCCGCGCTGGTTTCGCGCATCAAAATCATGGCCGATATGAACATCGCCGAGCGGTTTATGCCCCAGGACGGCCATATCCAGATCAATCACCGCGGGGCCAGGGTGGACATCCGCGTGGGCACCCTGCCGACCATCTATGGCGAGAGCCTGGTGATGCGGTTGCTGGAAAAGAACGCCCGCATGCTCACCCCCATGGAACTGGGGCTGGACCAGGAGCGGGCGGACTTGATGGCGCGGCTGGTGCAAAAGCCGCACGGCCTTTTTCTGGCGACCGGCCCGACCGGCAGCGGCAAGACCACCACGCTTTACTCCATTTTACGCGGCATCTACGCGCCGGAAAAGAAAATCGTCACCATCGAGGACCCGGTGGAATACGAGCTGGCGGGCGTGGCGCAAATCAATGTGCGGCCCGCGCGCAATTTCACCTTTGCCAACGGCCTGCGCTCCATTCTTCGCCAGGACCCGGACGTCATCATGGTGGGGGAAATCCGCGATTCGGAGACGGCGGACATCGCCATCCGGGCCGCGCTCACCGGCCACCAGGTGTTCAGCACCCTGCACACCAACGACTCCACCGGCGCAGTCACCCGCCTGGTGGACATGGGCGTGGAGGCGTTTTTGATCTCTTCTTCGTTGGAAGGAGTGCTGGCGCAACGCCTGGTGCGCAAAATCTGTCCGCTGTGCAAAGTGGAAGCTCCGGTGGACCGCGCCGTCAGCGACAAGCTCCAGGCCATGGGCGCCCAGCGGGTCGAGGGCATTTACCATCGAGGCGCGGGATGCGAGGAATGCCGCGGCACCGGTTACCGGGGCCGCATCGGCATCTTTGAACTCCTGGCCATCGGACCGGAATTGCGGGAATTGATCCTGCAAAAACGGTCCAACGCGGAACTCAAAGCGGTGGCGCACAAGACCATGATGACGATGCACCAGGACGCCATGTTCAAGGCTTCCCAGGGCGTCACCAGCCTGGAGGAAATCCTCCGCGTATCTTCCGGAGATTTGTTGGAATGAAGATTTTCCGCTTCCAGGCCTTCGAGGTCAACGGCGCTCCGGTCAAGGGTGAGATCGAAGCGGCGGACCGCAAATCCGCCCTCCAACTCCTCGGCGAGCGCGGGCTTTTTCCGTCCTTCCTCGAAAGCTCCGCCCAGCCCGCAGAGCCGGCGGCGCTGCCAGCCTTGACCCCGCAGCCGCGCGCCGGAAAAGCGCGGACGGGTGGCCGCGTTTCGGGCAAGGACGTCACGGCCTTCACGCGCGAGATGGGCGCCCTGCTGGGGGCCGCCATTCCCATTCCGCAGGCGCTGGACGGCCTGGGCGAGGAGGAGGAAAACCCGGCCTTGCGCGCCATTGTTCTGAAAACCGCCGATTCGGTGCGAAAAGGCGCCGCCCTTTCCGCCGCCCTGGAAGAGCACCCCAAATTGTTCAGCAAACTCTACGTCAGCATGGTGCGCGTGGGCGAGGAGGCCGGTGTGCTGCCCAAGGTCATGGCCGATCTGGCCGAATTGCTCGAGCATGAGGATGAATTGCGCGGCGAAGTCAAGGCGGCGGTCGCCTACCCCGTGTTCGTCCTTTGCTTTGGCTGCGTCACCGTCACGGTGCTGCTCACCGTCGTGATGCCCAAGCTGTTCAGCATGTTGACGGAAATGGCCGCCAGCCTGCCGTTGCCCACCATCATTTTGCTGCGGGTCAGCCGCTTCCTCCACGCCTGGTGGATCCCGCTGGTGCTGGGAGCGGCCGCTGCGGCTCTCGCCCTCCGCTGGTACTTGCGTTCCCGCCGGGGCGCGGAGAAGTGGGACGGCTTCAAGCTCAAACTGCCGGTGCTGGGCGGAGTCTATCGGGCCGCCGCCTTGAGCCGGTTTGCGCGGACCTTGGGCACGCTGGCCAGGAGCGGCGTCTCGCTGCTGCCGGCTTTGAAGATCGTCGAGCACACCATCGGCAATCTCGTGCTGGGCAAATTGATCGCCCAAGTCGCCGAAGAAACGCGCGGGGGCGATTCGCTGGCCGCCCCCTTGCGCAAGCTGGGCATCTTTCCCAAAACCGTCGTGCAGATGATCAGCGTGGGCGAGGAATCGGGCATGTTGCCCGAAATGCTCTTGAAAGTGGCCGACATCGAGGAACGCCACATGCGGGCCCGCACCAAGACGCTGGTTTCCCTCCTGGCGCCCGCCCTGATTCTGGTCGTGGGCGCCTTGGTCGGCTTCATGGTCATCGCGCTCTTGCTCCCCATCTTCAACATGAGCCAGGCCCTCGAAAGATAAGTCTATGAATACGCGAACATCAAAAAACAGAACTGAACACCGCCGGGGTGGCTTCACCCTGGTTGAAATCATGGTGGTGGTCATCGTCATCGGCATTCTCGCCGCCACCATCATCCCCAAGTTCGTGGGCACCACCCACGACGCCAAGGTCGCCACCGCCAAATCCAACATCGCCGAGCTGGACTCCGCCCTGGAACGCTACAACGTCCAGATGGACAGCTATCCGTCCACCGAGGAAGGCTTGAAGGCCCTGGTGGAGAAGCCGGCCAACGACGATGGGAAATGGCGCGGCCCCTACGTCAAAATGTTGCGCCCCGATCCGTGGGGACAGCCTTACCAGTACAAATTCCCCGGCACCCATCATACCACCGGCCCCGATCTCTGGGCCATTGACCCGGACAAGGCCAACGGCGCCGCAGGCGCCGAGATTGGAAACTGGTAGGAATGCGCAACGGAGTGAGTGCAACACCTCAATCTTCGCTGGCAGGGCGGGCAGTCCTCTGCCCGCCGCCCGACGGTAGTGCGGCGTCGCTTTCTGTGCTAAAGCCAATCGGCGGGCAGTCCCGGCTAGCCGGGAGCCCTGCCTTTCGCGGCAATCGCCACGGCTTTGAACTCATCGGGGGCACGGAAGTTCAATCCGCAATCCGCAATCCGCAATCCGCAATTGCCGCCCCCGCCTTCACCCTGGTGGAGATGCTCGTGGTCGTCGTCATCGTCAGCATCATGAGCGCCGCCATCCTCGCCGAAATGCGCGGCACCTATCAGGATGCCATTCTGCGCTCGACCAGCCGCGAATTGGCCGGCGCCTTCAACGCCGCCAGCAGCCGCGCCATCTCCCTCAACCGCCCCCATCGCATTCATCTTGACACTGTGGCCCACCGCTATTTCCTGGAGCGCGCCACGCGGGGCGGGTCGGATTTCGTCCCGGTGCGGGATGTTCCCGGCGGATCAGGAACCCTCGACGCCCGCATCACCATCAACCTCCTCCAGCCGGGCGTCAATTCGCCGGACGACGCCGGCGACGAACCGCCTCTGGATTCCGCCTACGCCGGCCCAATCCCGTCCAACGGGCTGGAGCTAGGCGTCACCTTCTACCCGGACGGCACGGCCGACGCGCGCCAGATTGAACTGGCCGACCGCGATGGCTGCCGCCTGTCCCTGCGCATCAACCCCGTCACCTCGCGCGTGCAAATCGCCGCGCTGCCACACCCATGAGCGAGAAGCGTTACAACTCATGCCTGCGATCCTGGTTGGCAGGGCGCGCACTCCGTGCGCGCCGCGTCGCGCGGAAGGGTGCCCGCCCGGCCAAAACTGGCCGGTTGCGTCGCAACGGCGGTTTTTCGTTGATCGAGGTCATGTGCGCCATCCTCATCTTGGGCCTGGCCCTGGTCGCCCTGACTCATGGCATGACCACGGCCCTCGCTTCGACCAAGGACTCAGAGGTGCGGACCACCGTCGTTTCCCTGGCGGCCGGGCAGATCGAGACGTTGCGCGCCGGGGCGGTTTTGAGCGACGGCACGACGGAGGGAGACTTCGGCGACAGCTTCCCGAAATATACCTGGGAGCAAATCATCGCCCCCGCCGGCCTGGACGGCCTTCACCAGGTGGACGTGCTGGTGAAGGACGCCAAATCGGGCGCCACCCTCTACAAACTCACCACCTTGCTTTTTGATTCGGATTATCCCAGCACCAGCGCCAGCGATGCCAAGGCGAAGCAGAGGGAGCTGGACAAGGCGAAAAAGCGGAACCGGAGGGCCGCATGAACATCACGCCCGATAAAAAGGGAGGCTTCACCCTCATCGAACTGATGATCAGCGCCGCGGTGGCGTCCATTATCTTGACAGCTTCCTACCTTTGCCTCAGCGCCGGCGTGGCCGCGCAGAAGCTGGTCGAGCCGCGCACGGAGGTTCTGCAAAGCGCGCGCGTCGCCCTGGCCATGATGAGCGCCGACCTCCGCTCCGCCTGTTCGCTCTCCCCGGATTTCGACTTCGTGGGCGAGCAGCGCGCCCTCGGCGAAATGGAGGCGGACAATCTGGATTTCGCCACCCGCCACTACATGCCGGCGCGCCTCGGCGAGGGCGATTATTGCCAGGTCAGTTATTTTGTTGACACAAGCCGCGGCTCCAATGGCTTCAGCCTTTGGCGCCGGCGCAATCCCCATCCCGCCCCCGATCCCCTCTCCGGCGGCAGCCGCGAGGAGATCGCCCGCGGCTTGCGCGGCCTGACCCTGGCCTACTACGACGGGCTGGATTGGTACGACGCCTGGGGCGACGCCAACGTCAAGAAGAAGGTAAAATACACCGCCAACCCCGCCCCCAATCTTTCCGGATTTCCCGAAGCCGTGCAGATCACCCTCCTGCTCGACCCGGATCCCGGCAATTCCGGCGAGAAAACGCCGCCGCCATTGGTCTTCCAGACCGTGGTCCGGCTCGAACTGGCGGACGTGCCGTCCCCCGGCGGCGCCTCGGCCGCGCCGGACAATTCCGACAACGGCAACAACGCCGCGCCGCCCGGCGCCAACGGCGGCGGAGGCATCAATCCATGAGACGCGCCGGCTCCATCCTCGTCGGCGTGCTCTGGTGCATGGTGCTGTTGTCCGTGCTGGTCATCGGGGTCTTGCATACGGCTCGCATGGACCTTTTGGTGGTCAAAAACTACGGCGACCGGGTCCAGGCGCATTATCTGGCGCTGGCCGGCGTCGAGCGGGCCAAGGCCCTCATCTTCAACGACGTGGTGACGCGCCAGCAAACCGCCAAAAACCATACCGGCTCGCTTTACAACGACCCCAAGGACTTCCGGGACGTCTCGCTCGGCCGCGGCAAGTTCCGCGTCTTTCGCCGCGCCTCGCCGGAGGACGGCGCCGGCATCATTTACGGCATCAGCGATGAAGAAAGCCGCCTGAATTTGAACAGCGCCTCCGCCGGCCAGCTCACCAATCTTGACGGCATGACGCCCGATATTCTCGCCGCCATCATCGCCTGGCGGACGCCGGCCACCCAAAACCCCGCCGCTCAAAACTCCGCCGCCCCGGGCGCTGCCAATTCGGATTATTACCTGTCCCTTCGTCCTCCTTACCTGGCGCGCAACGGCCCCTTCCAAACCGTCCGCGAGCTCCTCATGGTGCGCGGCGTTACCCCCGAATTGCTCCTCGGCAACGACGTCAATCAAAACGGCTTCCTCGATGCCAACGATGACCTGGCCGGTCCGGCCGCGCCCGCCGCCAAGCCCCCGCCGCCTCCCAGCCCGGGCTGGGCCGCCCTGCTCACCGTCACGGACACCGACAAGAATGTCAACGCTTCCGGCAAGGACCGCGTCAATCCGCAAACCGCCGACGAAGCCACCCTCATGACGGTTCCCGGAATCACCCAGCCCATTGCCAGGGCCATCATTTCCTACCGCGGCCAGAACCAGTTGCAAACCCTCGACGATCTCCTCTCCGTCACCGCGCAAAATTCCAACCAGGGCGCCGGCCAAAATCCGGGCGCGGGCGCAAACCCGGCGGGCGGCCGGAATGCTTCCGGCAATTCCGGTCCGCCGGTCATCAGCCAGGAATTGTTCGGGCAAATCGCCGATGACTTGACACTGGCCGGCGAAACGGACCTGCCCGGCCTGATCAACCTCAACACCGCCAGCCTCGATGTTTTGCTCTGCCTGCCGGGCGTCCAACGGCCCCTCGCCCAGGCCATCCTCAATTACCGCGCTTCCACCGGCTATTTCGACAACGTGGCCGGACTGCTCAAGGTGGACGGCATGACGCGCGCCATCTTCAAACAGGTCGTTCCGCTCGTCACCGCCCGTTCCGAAACCTACCGCATCGTGTGCGAGGGCAAAATCAATTCCTCCGGCGCCCTCCAGCGCATCGAGGCCATCGTCCACATCGGTCGCAGCGACATCGAAACCCTTGCCTACCGGGAGGATTTGTGAACAGGCTCCCCTCATCCAACGCCGCCGGCCTTTTTATTGACATCACCCAGGACTCCCTCCACGCCCTCAACGGCGGCGACGCCTTCGCCTTCCCCCTCCAACGCGGCGAAAACGGGCGGCTGACCGACCTTTGCCGCGAGAAGCTGACCGCGGACCTGCGCGCCTTCCTCGGCCACAAGGGCCGCGCCGCGGGCCGCCCCGCCTTCTGCGCCATCGGCGCGCGCGGCGTTTCCATGCGCCGCCTCGCTCTGCCCGCCGCGTCCAAGGAAGAATTGCAGCGCGTCCTGCGCCTGCAGATTGAGAGCCAGTTTCCTCTCTCGCCGGACGAGCTGGCCTGGGGCAGCCGGCCCGTCGGCCCGCCCAAACCCCCGGCCAACGGCGGCCCGGCCCGCCAGGATTTGCTTGTCGTCGCGGTGAAAAAGGAGGCCCTCCAGGAATACGCCGCCATTCTGGGCGCGTGCGGCCTCGCCCCGCTTTTCACCCTCGCCGCCTTGGCCCGCGCCGAACTCCATCCCCCGCCCTCCCCCTCCGGCGCCGTGCTCGACCTCGGCCGCACCCATTCCGAATTGATGCTTTTTGACGGCGGCGCTCCGGCCTCCATCCGCATTCTCCCCTGGGGCGGCGAATCCATCACCCGCGCCATCCAGGACCATCTGGCGCTCAACCGCGACGAAGCCGAGAAAC
>JBEKUQ010000026.1:0-10877 GCA_049514835.1 Verrucomicrobiota bacterium
GGATTGGGACCTTTGGATCGGCCCGGCCCGGCTGCGCCCGTTCCGGAGCGGGACGTATCATAACTTTGCCTGGCGCGGCTGGTATGACTTTGGCTGCGGGGCGTTGGGCGACATGGCCTGTCACACGGTCAACATGCCGTTCCGCGCGCTGAAGCTGGGCTACCCGACGGTGGTGGAATTGGAAGAGTCGTCGGAATTGTTCCCGGAAACTTTTCCGGAAACGTCGCGCATCCGGTTTGAATTTCCGGAGCGGGAAGGGCTGCCGCCCGTGAAGTTCTGGTGGTATGACGGGAATCCCGACCACCGGAACATCACGCCACTGCGGCCGCCGGCCGATCTGACGAAGGAGACCTGGGACGTGAAACCACCGGAAAACGGGAAACCAAAGGCCTTGCCCCAGGCGGGCGCGCTGCTGGTGGGGGACAAGGGGATGCTGTTCTCGCCGGACGATTACGGCACGGAATCCTACATCATGCTCAAGGGGGAGAAGGAATATGTGGAGCAGCAGAACCATCCGGCGGCCAAGGCGGTGCCGCGGAGCCTGCCGCGCTCGCCCGGCCACAAGGAAGAGTGGATTCGCATGATGCGGGGAGGCCCGGCGGCTTATTCGAACTTCGACATCGCGGCCTACCTTACGGAGATCATTTTGCTGGGGTGCGTCGCCTTGCGGGTCGGCCCCGGCAAGAAGATGGAATGGGACGGCCCGAAGATGATGTCGCCGAGCCATGCGGAAGCGGCGCAGTATGTGCGGCGGGCGAACCGGCACGGCTGGGATGTTGGAGGCGCGGCATAAATTGAAAATCAACCGCGCCTAATTCTTCTGCATGGATGCAAGATTTTGCATGGTGCATTGCGCATGGTGCATTTTCAACTTGCCTCCGGCAGCCGCAGGGTGAAGGCCGCCCCTTGGCCAGGGCGGCTGGCCGCTTCCAGGGTGCCGCCGTGCGCCTCGACGATGGCCTTGGAAATCGCCAGGCCAAGACCGGCGTGGCCTCCGCTGCCCGACCGCGCCTTGTCGGCGCGGTAAAACCGCTCGAAAATGCGGGGCAAATCCTCCGGCGCGATGCCCGGCCCGCTGTTGCTCACTGTCAAGACCAATGTTCCGCCTGGCCGCTCCCCGGTGAGGCGCACCTCGCCGGCCTGCTGGTTATATTCAATGGCGTTGTCCAGAAGGTTGGTGATGACCTGGCCCATCCGTTCCGGGTCGCCCACGCACGGCAGCGAGGGCAGCGCGCAGAGGATTTTGAGGCCGCGCTCCTCCGCCAGCGGCTTGACCAGTTCGACGCATTCGTTGACCGTTTTCGACAAGTCAAACGGCCGCCGTTGCAGAGTTTCCTGGCCGGCGTCCAGGCGGGCGAGTTCGAGGAGCGATTCCATGAGCCGGCGCATGCGTTGGGCCGCGCGCTGGCAGGCCTCCACCGTGGCGCGATATTCCGCCGCGCCGCGCTCGCGCTGCAAGGCCGTCTGCGTCTGGGTGAGCATCACCGTGATGGGGGTGCGCAATTCATGGGCGGCGTCGGAGGTGAATTGCCGTTGCTGCGCGAAGGCCGCCTCCAGCCGCGCAAAAGTGGAATTCAACACCGCCGCCAGACGGCCCAGCTCATTTTCGGTTTCCCGAGTGCTGATGCGCTGGGAGAGGTCCCCCGCCGCGATTTTGACCGCCGTGGCGCTGATGTCTTCGATGGGCCGGAGGGCGCGCGTCGCCACCCACCAGCCGCCGGTCAAACCGAGCAATAACACGATGGCGCCCGCCCCCGCCAGTTCCCATGCCAATAACCGCAGCCCCGCCAGTTCTTCCGCAATCGAACGCCCCACCAGCACTGTTTCCCCGCCGGGCGCCGGATGCCAGAACTCCCGGAACACGCCGCGCGTTCGCGAGGCCGGTCCGGCTTGCGGCCCTCCGCTGTCCTCCGGCCGCGGCACATCGTGCGGCGCGGCCTCCGATTTGGCCAATACTTTGCCCTCCCGCCCCCAGACCACGAAGTAGAAAGAATTGCTCTCGCTGCCAAACATCGCCGCCTGCTCGGCGGGCAGGCGGAATTGAAATCCCGGCGCGCCCGGACCGGGAAACATCCCTTCCTCCGGCGGTCCGTTGCCGGGAAAGTCGCCGCCGCGATCGCCGCGCCGCCCGCTCTGGCCCGGCGGCGGACCGGCGCCGCGCGGCCCGCCCGGCGGCGGACGAAAGGCGCTGGAGAGCGGCCCCATCCGCCGCATGAAATCCTCGTCCAGATGGCGAAGCTGGACATTGCGCAGCAGGGAATAGGCGGTGACGCCAAACCCGGCCAGCAGCCCCAGAAAGACCAGGCCGTACCAAACCTGCAGGCGCCAGCGGATGGATTGAAAGATCATTCTGCGCCTCCCACGCAATAGCCGTGTCCGCGCCGGGTGGTGATGAACTCCGGCCCCAGCTTCTTGCGGATGTTGGAAACATGCACGTCCAGCAAATTGGACAAGGTGCTTTCATTCTCGTCGAACAGATGCTCGTAGAGCGCGGTGCGCGTGACCACCTGCCCCTGGTGCAGCGCCAGGAATTCGACCAGGGCGTACTCGCGCGCCGTCAGCGCCACTTCCTGGCCGCCGCGAAAAATCTGCCGCGCCCCGGTGTCAATCACAATCTCGCCCAGCGTCAACCGGTTGCTCGTGCGGCCCGCGCACCGCCGGATGAGGGCGCGCAGGCGCGCGAACAATTCCGGCAAATCAAACGGCTTGACCACGTAATCATCGGCGCCCGTGTCCAGGCCGCGCACCCGGTCTTTGGACTGGTCGCGCGCCGTGAGCATCAGCACCGGGGTCTTTTTGGTCTTGCGCAGACGCCGCAAAATCTCCCAGCCGTCCACTTTCGGCAGCATCACGTCGAGCACGACCGCGTCGTAATCGTAATTCTGGGCGTTGAACAGGCCGGTTTCGCCCTCGGCGGCCGTGTCCACCGCGTAGCCTTCCTCCTGCAAGGCCTGGGCCAGGCTGCGGAGCAAATCCGGCTCATCTTCCACAATTAGAATTCTCATGGGTCGTCGGGCGGCGGGAAGCTTAACATCTCCGCGCCCATCCGTCACTCTCGCACAAGGAACCTTAAGAGAAGATGAAGAAGCGGCCAAAAAAAATTGAAAAAATAATTTCATCCTTAACGTCTCCTTAAGGTTGGCGAAGGTAGATTGGCAGCAGGAAAGTTGACTCAGAACAAAGAACCCAAGAAAGGAATCAAAACATGAAAACAATGACAAAAGCAGTGCTGGCCATGTTGGCGCTGGGCGCTTCAACGTGGGTGATCATCGCCCAGCAGGAGGGCGGACCGGGTCCCGGCGCGCCGGGGGGCAATGGCGCTCCGCCGCCGGGCCGGCAAGGCGGACCGCTTGGCCGACGCCCGCTGCCGCCGGTCTTCCTGGCGCTGGACACCAACCACGACGGGGTGATTGACGCCAACGAAATCGCCAATGCTCCCGCCGCCTTGAAAACACTCCTCAAACCAGGCGCGACCAGCCTGACTCCGGAAGACTTGCTCGGCCCGCCGATGCGCCTGGGCGGCCCTGGCGGCCGTGGTGGATTTGGCGGCCCTGGCGGTCCCGGCGGTCCCGGCGGGCCCGGTGCCGGCCCTGGTGGTCCTGGTGGTCCCGGCGGCCCTGGTGGTCCCGGCGGCCCTGGCAGTGGCGAACCGCCTCCGAATGATCAATAATTGACACCGGGCCTGCTCTATCTCGGTCATAACATCCAACCCCATCCGCGGGCATCCCGCGGCGGGGGCTTTTTTGTCCCGCCCCTGTCTAGTCTCTGGTCACTAGTCACGAGTCACTATCCACTAATCCCCGGCCGCGGCGGGCTTATCCGGAAAGCGCGGTCGTTGGGGGAGCTGAATAGCTGGCAATCAGCGCGGCAGCAGGGAGAACCCATCCGTGGGCGGTGAACCCAGAACCCGCTCGTCCCCCTGGAAAAGGATTTGACCCTTCTTGACTGTGAATTTCGTTTTCCCCGCCAGCGCGGACGCCTCCAGCGCCTCCCATCCGTCCAGGTCGAAGGCGACGAAACTGTTGCGGAAGAAATGATTCGATTTGGGGGAGTTCGGCTTGGGAACCACGGTCGTGTTAAGATAGAACCCCAGCAAGTGTTGCAGGTAGTCCCAATCGCGGTCGTTGTAGAGGGCCGTCCTGGCAAATTTGTGCCGCCTGGCCGAGTCCGCCGCCTTCTGGTCCAGCACCACCTCGACCGGTTCCAGCGGATCCTGCGCGGTGTGCAAGAGCAGAAAGGGCGCGCGCACGGTGGCGCGGAGGTAGGTCTGGTTGGTCAGCGCCGCCACCGCGTCCAGCAGGGTGGGGGCGCTGTTGGTCAAGCGGGCGCGCGCGCGGCGGAAGAAATAAAACTCATCCGTCGCCCCCGGCATGAAAATCAAGCCCTTGACCGCCGGATTGCGCCGGAACGAGGCGAGCATCACCGCCACGCAATTGGAGCGGTTGAGTTCGGTCACGGGCGCACGGTTGGTCAGCGGCATTTTGGCGAATTCCTCCTGCCAGGTTGCTTGCGCCGGAAGCGCCGCCGGAGCGCCCGGCAGCGCGAGCCACAGCAGCGCCGCCGCGCCCAGCCTCCTTGCACTGCTGTTGAAAAAATGTTTCTTCATGCCATGTCGCCCTATTTACTCTCATTTAAGCCACTCCCCGGCAAGCTCGAAACGGCCCGCCGTCGCCGAATTGGTTTGTGAAAACGTCTTGCCGCCGGATGGCAAAGAGTCCAGATTACTAATATGCAATTGACTTTGCCTGAATCTGTCGAGGCCACGTTATCGCCCCAGGCGGCAGCCCTTCACTTGGCGGTCGGGCTGTTCGTGTCGGAAAAAGTCACCCTGGGACAGGCCGCGGAGATCGCGGGCCTTTCGCAGGCGGCTTTCCTGAAGGAGTTGGGCGCGCGCCGCATTCCGATTCATTACGGGCGGGCCGAATTGGAGGAAGACCTTCGCGCGCCTTAAAAACGGTGGGTGAATAGCGGAAAATCGCTCCTCCACACCCTTGTGGAGGAGAGGGAAAGTTGCCGTGGCGTCGCGCGCCGTCGGAGGCATCCTACTGCTGTCGGCCACGCGTGGCCTTTCCCCAAACTGATACCGAGTCTTGGTTACCGAACCGCCGCGCGCCGACGAGGTTGAAACACAGGGCGGAATTCACTTGCACGGGCGGATGCAGTATAGCATACTGACCAGCAACAAATTTCAATTGAGGAGAGGCGCGCGCATGAGCAAAAAACCGGATCGTCCCCAGGCCGGCAACCCGGCGTTTACGCGAATGGATCTGCTGGCCCTCCTGGCGGTCCTGGCGCTGCTGTTAATGGTCGTCCTGCCCGCGCTGGGCCGGGGCACCGGGAAGACCACCATCGCCCAGTGCGCCGCCAATTTGGAGCAGTACGACATGGCGCTGCAAATCTATGGCGGCGAAAACCAGGACAACCTTCCCACCATTACCGGCGGCAATTGGGCTTGGGACGCTCCAGCGTCTTACCTTGCCCTAATTACCAACAGCGGCGTGAAATGGACTTCCTTGTATTGTCCGGGAACCTCGGTGCGATTTACGGAGCAGGACAATTGGAAATTGTTGACTTTTGCACCAGGGGCGTTCGGCGTCCTCGGTTATGCCAGCACGCTCCCGGGCGTCGCCAGTCTGCAGGGGACCACGGAGGGAACTTATATATTTCCCACGAATGTGAATGCCACTTTGACGATGCAGCGGCTTAGCTATTCGGGCATCTATTATCCGATCACCCCTGGCACGCGCCCGCTGGTGGCGGATGCGACCCTGACGTCGTTTAACGGCGTCCCTCCGCCGGCAGGCCCCGCCTTGAATGCCGCGATGCTCACCTATAATTGGACCAGCATCAACGGTGGTTATATAAAGCCTCACCTCAGTCCCCATTTGAACGGTTTGATCCCTCTCGGCGGCAATGTCGGCATGCTCGACGGCCATGTCGAGTGGCGCAATTTCACCAACATGCTGCCCAGGGCGGGCGGCGCGGCGCCTTACTTCTTCTGGTAAGGAGCAGATTCAAGCAAAAGCAGGGCGAGACTCCGTCGAGCCGTGACTGAATCCCACCACATCGAGTTACGGCTCGACAGAGTCTCGCCCTGCCGGCAACGAAGGAGGCGTCGCCTTATTGCACCACGATTCTGTAATAGCGGCTGGCCTGATCAGCCGGCACGCCAAATTGGCCCTGGTTCCCGCTGATGGTTGGAGTGCCGGGTAAGGTGTGCCAGACCGGATCATCCAAACTATCCTTATATTGTACAGAATAGCTCCGGCCGGCCGCCGCGGTCCAAACCAGCGTGACGTTCCCGCCGGGCGAGTTCGCCGGCGCAACAGAAACCTGGAAAATCGAGGTGGGATCGGTCGGATTCGTTCCCGCGATGTAATCCTGCAATGTGGTCATGCCCGTGCCGTTCGGGTCGTCCTGGGGGAGCGACAGGTCGCCGGCCTGGCCGGTGAGATGCCCAAAATACTGGATCATCCACCAGTCCGGGATGCCGTCGCCGTCGCTGTCGGCGTTGGCCGCGGGCGGCAGGAGAGCGGCGAACACGTCCTGCGACCGGCTGACGTGGCCGATGCCCAGTCCAGAGGCAAAGCTTTGGAACACCGCGGAACTGACATCCACGCTGATCACCGGTTTGGAGGGCCGCTGCATCCAATCCGACGCCGGTTGTGCCAATGTCAAGAGGCTGTTTGTGCCGCTAAGGCGATCGTAGAGATACAGGTCGGGCGCGTTGGTGTGCCCGGCGACAAGATTGGTGGCGAAGCTGCGAAAGATCACGTAGCGCCCGTCCCAGCTCACCGCCGGCCAATCGGACGCGGCGCTGCCGCTTCCCGTCAAACTCGAATTCACGCTGACGAGAATGTTTGTCCCGGCAAGGAGATCAGCGAGATAAACGTCGTTGACGGAATTGCCGTCCAGTAGCGAAAGGGCCGCAGAAGTAACCACCGCGACAAACCGGCCGTCGCCGCTCCAGACTCCCGGACTCCGGATCTTGGCCGGTTGCGGTTGCGCCACGCTGATCATATTAGTTCCATTGACCAAGTCCTGGACTCTGAGCGTGTAATTGACGTTGCTCTGGTAGAGCAAGCGAGACCCGTCGGGACTGATCGCGGCAGAACTGGCGGAGTTAGTGTAAAGATTGGTCCCTAGCTGCGTGTCCCATACCAATACTTGTGGTCCTTTGGGATAAGCAACGTACCGCCCGTCTGCGCTCATGGCGGGAGAAAACAGCGCCGAGCTCGTTTCCGGCAGCACCACGGGCGCTCCCCCGTTGAGATCGTACCAGAACGTGCTCTGTTCCGTCGTTCCCGTCAACCCCGGCGCCAGGTTAAGCGCCTTGCTCAGAAACGCCACATACCGACCATCCTGGCTGATGACCGGGCTGGTCGAGTCGTTGTCACCCGATTGCACCCCGTTGGTGCTGACGCTCACCAGCACCGTCGTCTGTGCCTGAAGGTCGCGGCGGTAAATATTGTAAGTGCCGGGATTGGTAATCACGTTGCCCGCCGTCAGGTTGGTGGCCGCGCTGACGAAGACCACAAATTGCCCGTTGGTGCTGATCACCGGCGTCATGGAGTCGCCTCCCAGGGCGCAACCTCCGTTTTGCCCGGCGCTCACCAAGATGTTGCTGCCGCTCCAGCGGTCGCACACAAAAACATCCCGCGCGTTGTTCGTGTCGTTCGCCACCAGGTCATTCGCGTAACTGGCAAAGGCCACCCAGCGGCCATCCGCGCTGATCGAAAGCGGGCCTTCCAAACTGTAGCGGTCACCGGACCGTGTCGGCACGGACGGATTGCGCGGCGAAACCAACTGCGTCGTCCCGCCGGTCGCGTCCCGCAAAAACACATCGTTCGCGCCGTTAATATCCAACGGCACCAATCCGCCATCCGGTCCGGAAAAGGCGATGAACTGGCCGTTGCTGCTGACACTGGGGAACGTCCCCGCGCCATCGGTCGAGCCAACCCCATTGGTATCCGCATCCACCAGGATGATGCCGCCTCCCTGCATGTCGCGCCGGAAAATGTGCATGCCGTTGTCAACCGTATTGCCCGTCAAATCCGCCGCGTTGCTCAGGAACACCACATACCGTCCATCCGGCGTGACTGACGCCGCCTGCGCCAGCGTGTTGGCTGAATACACTCCGTTGACATTGGTGCTGACCAGCGCATTGGTGCCGGTTTGGGAATCCCAAAGCCGGATGCTGCCAAAGATGTTGGTCCCCTGTTCTCCCGACGTGAAGACCAGGAACCGTCCGTCCGGGGTCATCTCCGGCCCATAAAAATCGTCGCCGTACGGCAGCGCGTAAATCCCGTTGGTATAAACCGTCGTGAGCGCCGCCGTGACGGTATTAAATTGAAAGATCACCGCCGAACCGCCCGACACATTGTTTGACCCCGTCTTGAAGGCCAGCCACGTCCCGTCGTCACTGATGACGGGGTGTTCAGAGGACGGCGTGGCGCTTCCCCCCAAAATCGCCTTGGCCGTGGTCGTGGCATTGCTGCTCGCCCAAAGGATCCCGCCCCCCACAAAGTCGCGGACATACACTTCGCCCCCGGCTTGCGTCACGCCGGACACCAAATTCAGCGCCGTGCTGGCAAACGCCACATATCGGCCGTTCGTCGTGATCGCAAGACTGGAAATGGTCGCGCCGGATGAGGAACCGGTCGCCGCCGTGCTCATCGCGACAGTCGTCTGCCCCGCCAAATCGCGCAGGAAAACGTCAGGATTATCCTGCCCTCCGCTGGCCAGGTTGGTTGCCGTGCTGATGAACGCCACGTAACGCCCGTCCGGCGTCATGACCGGGTGGCTGGAAACTCCCTTCCCCTCCACGCCGCCGGTGGAAACGCTGGCCAGCACCGTCGTGCCGGCCATCATGTCCCGCACAAAAATGTCGCTGAATCCATTGGTGTCTCCGGCCACCAGATCGCTGGCATCGCTGGTGAACACCACGTACCGCCCGTCCGGCGACATCCCGCCATAGGCCGAATTCCCGTTCCCGCCAAAGCCATTGAGATTGACGCTGACCAGCGTGGTCGTGTTGCTGGCCCGGTCGCGCAGGAAAACTTGCGAGCACAACTGCCCCCCGGTGTTCGGCGACAGATTCCCCGCCGTGCTGTTGAACAGCACAAACCGTCCATCCGGACTGATTTGCGGGTCCACCGAGTCGCCGTTGCCGCCGGCGGGCAAAGGGAGCGCGGCGGCACGGGCGGAAATCAACTGCGCCGCCTCCTGCGCCTTCGCTTGAGGAACCGCCGCCGGAAGCAACAGCACGCTGGCCGCAATGAAAACAAGTGCAAATTGCCCCAGGAAACGGGCGTGGCTGCTGGCAAATGGATTCTTTACTCGCATGATAGCGTCTCCTTTGCGCAATGGTCTTGGCTACAAAAAATAGCCAAACACCTCCCCGCCAAAAAATCAATCAAAAAACGAACATCCGACATCCTGACTTTCCAGCATTAGACCGTCTGTCAAAACGATAGTTGCGCCAGGCGTTCCTGGATTTGGCCGGTCCCGCGCGCGAGGTAGCTCAGCAGGCGGCAAAGGCGCTCGAGCGCGTTCAGCGGCAGCGCCGCCGCCCGGCCGGCCGAACCCGGCGCCGGGGCGGCCGCCGACGCCGCGTTCAGCTCCTGCAACTCCGCGAGCAACTCCTCCCGGCGCCGCGCGATGACCTGCTGCAGCTCGTTCAGCCGCCCGGCCAGCTCCATTCCGCGCCCGAACATCTGCGCCTTGACCACCGGCGAACGGGTCTTCGCTTTCGCCGCCAGGAAGGCGTCCGCTTCGCGGCAAAGCCGGCCCGTATCAAAAAACAAATCCATCGCGGCCGCGGGCACGTCGGGCGTGTCGGCGGGCCGGGCGCCCAACTCCAATTCCAGCAAATGCCCCAGGCGCTCCTTGGGTTCGCGCAGACATTGCCAGGCGGCGTTCAACTCGGCGAAATGGCGCGTCGCCGCCTCCCGTTGCGCCTCCCCCGCCGCGTGGGCGCGGTCGGGATGGAATTCAGACGACAGGGCGAGGAACTTTTGCTTGAGCAGTTCCGCGTCCAGCCAGGGCCGGCGGGGCTCGTTGAGCAGGGCGAAATTATCCAACATAGCCCTGGCGTTTTTCCGGCAATTTCCACAGAAGCAAACGAAGGAAAGAAAGAGGGAAGAAGCTCTTCGTTGGCTTCGTTGGCTTCGGTGCAAATCTCATTTCGGCTAGGCGCTGAAACTTTCCCCGCAGGAGCAACTGCTGGCCGCGTTGGGGTTCTTGACCTTGAATCCGCCTTCCTGCAGGGCGTCCACAAAATCCAGTTCGCTGCCTGTCACATATAGCGCGCTCTTCGGGTCCACCACCACCTTGATCCCGCTGCTCTCCACCGCGATGTCCCGGCTGGCCGGCTGGTCCTGCAGATCCATTTTATATTGCAGCCCCGAACAGCCGCCCCCCACCACCGCCACGCGCAGCACCCCGCCCGGACGCCCCTGCTTCTGCAAAAGCGAACTCACCTTCCGCGCCGCGTTCGAGGTCACTTTGATCAGCCGTTCATCCCCGATGCGGACGCCCGGCGCCGTCTGCGTCGGCGCCGCCGCTTGTTTTCCAGCAATCATGCGCCGCCACAGTACGCCCCCACTCCGCCATCGTCAACTTTAGTCAACCGCCAATCGGGAAGGTCCCGCCTTCAGGCATGAATTGTGATGGCCAGAGTGCTCAACTCAACGAAATCGTGCTTCTCCAACGCAGCCACCAAAGCGGTCAGGTTCAAGGCAACAAGATGAGACAGGGCATCATTGGAAATGTTGCCGGTGGAAACCAACAGCAATTTGGGCGGCGCGCCACGAAGAAGAAATTGCGTCACAAAATCCTCGTCCTTCGAGACCACGACACGATCCTCCGCCGCGGCG
>JBEKUQ010000027.1:0-10837 GCA_049514835.1 Verrucomicrobiota bacterium
GCAGTGATGAGGGAAAGGTCGTTGTCAAACGCATGCCGCACCCGATACTGCGCGCGCTGGTAAACTGCTTTCCCGGCATGAGTCGCGGGATCAAATTCCGAAACCTTGTCGGCCAGGTAATAAAAATTCTCCAGCGCGCGAAAATCGCCGCTGATATCCACGGGATCGTTGAGCAGGGTGAACGGTGACGTGCCGGCGATGGCGGTCGCGGCGGCAAGGCAGAGCAGGCTGGCGATGGCAGTTTTGTTCAACGCAATCATGTCAGTATTAATTTGTTGGATATTCGAGGTTTTTCGTGGCCAACACAAACGAAAAGAGGGGAACATTTTGAAGGGTGTGTGACCGGAAAGTAACCTGAAGCGGGTCAGGCGACGGCGCGACTCTTGAGGCTGTCTGGCTCCAACAACTGGCAAAGGCGTATGGTTACGGCTTGGGTGATTCTGACGTTGACTGCAAGTCGCGATCGAGGGCCGCGCCGTCCAACGGGATCACGATCACCTTGCTGCCATGACCGTCGTTTCCTTTGTCCTGTTCTTTTTCGACATCAATTACGGCCAGGGTCATGGCGGCGACATGGCCGTTTTCGACATAGACCGAGGGTCTTTCGGCCTTGTTCCAGCGGTTCACGGGGCCGTCGGGGTAACGCACAATGGCCTCGCGGGGAGCTTCCACCGCCACAAGACCGGAACCGTTTCCATCATCCGCTTTGGCAAAGACCAGAAGCCACGGACACGACGGACCATCGGCTTCAGAATTCAAGAACCAGGGCCTTTACCGCACCATCGCCCGATAAAAGCGGGTGGGATAGTTTGCGGCGGCAGTGTCCGTAAAAAGGACGCTTCCGGTGGTGGCGAGGTTGGTGGCAATGGGTGTCCAGACCTGGAAATCGGTCGAAACCAGAATGACGTAGGTAAGCCCGGTTGGCACCAACAACTGGAAGGTGAAGCCATTGGGGGGTATCCCCCCGCCACCACCAAGCGATAGAGTGACGACGGGGTTCGTCACTGTCAAAGTCGCCACCGAGCTGGTGATCGAGCCGGCCATGTTGGTCACCACCACCGTGTAGCTGCCGGCTTGAGTCGTTTGAATATTGGTGAGCGTCAGCCAAGCATTGGTGGCGTCGGAAACGGCCGTGCTGTTAAAACTCCACTGATAGTTGAGCGGGGCTGTGCCGCTGGCCCCGACCGAGAACGAAGCGCTCTGGCCTTGCGTCACCGTCAGGTCCTGCGGTTGCGTCGTGATCCCCGGCGGAATATTGACCGTCAACGCCGCCACCTGGCTGGTCACGCTTCCGACGGGGTTGGCCACCACCACCGTGTAGCTGCCGGCTTGAGTCGTTTGAATATTGGTGAGCGTCAGCGAAGCATTGGTGGCGCCAGACAGGGCCGTGCTGTTAAAACTCCACTGATAGTTGAGCGGGGCCGTGCCGCTGGCCGCGACCGAGAACGAAGCGCTCTGGCCTTGCGTCACCGTCAGGTCCTGCGGTTGCGTTGTGATCCCCGGTGGAATATTAACGGTCAACGCCGCCACCTGGCTGGTCACGCTTCCGACGGGGTTGGCCACCACCACCGTGTAGCTCCCGGCGTTCGTCCCCTGGGCGTTGGTCAGCGTCAGCGAGGCATTGGTGGCGCCGAACAGGGCCGTGCCATCGAAGTTCCACTGGTAGCTGAAAGGAGCCGAGCCGCTGGCCGCGACCGAGAACGAAGCGCTCTGGCCCTGCGTCACCGTCAGGTTCTGCGGTTGCGTCGTGATCCCCGGCGCAATATTGACCGTCAACGCCGCCACCTGGCTGGTGGCCGAGCCATAGTTGTTGGCCACCACCACCGTGTAGCTGCCGGCGTTCGTCCCCTGGGCGTTGGTGAGCGTGAGTGTTGAACTCCTGCCCGCGTTGCCCAAGGATAAGCCGTTAAAGGACCACTGATAGTTGAGCGGCGCCGTGCCGCTGGCCGCCACGGCGAACGAAGCGGTCTGACCTTGGACCACCGTCAGGTTCTGCGGTTGCGTCGTGATCCCCGGCGGAATATTAACGGTCAGCGTCGCCACCTGGCTGGTGACGCTTCCGACAGGGTTTGTTACCACCACCGTGTAGCTCCCGGCGTTCGTCCCCTGGGCGTTGGTCAGCGTCAGCGAGGCATTGGTGGCGCCGAACAGGGCCGTGCCATCGAAGTTCCACTGATAGCCGAACGGAGCCGAGCCGCTGGCCGCGACCGAGAACGAAGCGCTCTGGCCCTGCGTCACCGTCAGGTTCTGCGGTTGCGTTTGGATTCCCGGTGGAACATCAACCGTCAACGTCGCCACCGCGCTTGTCACGGAACCTGCCGTGTTCGCCACCACCACCGTGTAACTGCCGGCGTTCCCCGCGCCAACATTGTTGAGCGTGAGCGTCGAACTTTGCCCCCCCCCGCCCAACGATGAGCTGTTGCAATACCATTGGTAGGTGAACGGCGACGTGCCGCTGGCCACGACGGAGAACGAAGCGGTCTGATGCTTTACCACTGCCTGGCTTTGGGGCTGCGTTGTAATCGTCGGCGGAATATTGACGGTCAACGTCGCCACCGCGCTGGTCATCGAGCCATAGTTGTTGGTCACCACCACCGTGTAGCTGCCAGCGTTAGTCGTCTGAATGTTGCTGAGCGTCAGCACCGAACTGGTGGCGCCGGACAAGGCCGCGCCGTTGAAACTCCACTGATAATTCAATGGCACCGTGCCGCTGGCCGCCACTGAGAACGAACCGTTCTGGCCCTGGACCACCGCCTGGCTCTGCGGCTGCGTCGTGATCCCCGCCGGGACGAGGACCGTCAAGGCCGCCACCGCGCTGGTCATCGAGCCGGCATTGTTGGTCACCACCACCGTGTAGCTGCCGGCGTTCGTCCCCTGGGCGTTGGTCAGCGTCAGCACTGAATTGGTGGCGCGGGACAAGGAGGCGCCGTTGAGATTCCACTGATAGCTGAACGGCGTCGAGCCGCTCACCGCGACCGAAAACGTAGCGTTGTGCCCCTGCACCACCGCCTGGCTTTGCGGCTCGGTCGTAATCGTCGGCGGAAAGAGGACGGTCAAGGTCGCGCCGGAACTTGTCACCATACCTCCCGCGTTGTTTATCTGCACCGAATAAGTTGCCTGATCGGAGACCTGGACATTGGTAATGGTGTAACTGCTCAGCATTGCTCCGGCGATGTTCGAACCGTTTTTGAGCCACTGGTAGCTCATCGTGGTTCCGCTATAGGCGACCACCTGAAAGGCCGCAGTGTCCAGAATCGGGACACTCATGCTCGAAGGTTGGACTATGATCAAGGGCGGCGGCCCGCCGGCCTGGCAGGGTCTTGCCAAAAACAAGCTGAAACACAGGCAGTACAGGGCTGGGGCCCGCGGCCAATTCGAATTTAGCCTCGCTCTCATTCTAAACACCCAAGACACAAAGCTAGTCCTGTGCCACCGTCTAAAAACGGTACGTCAATTTGAGGCGAAAACTGCGGCCATCTTGCTCGATAATGTCCTGGACATGGCGCGAGGCGGGATCCGCGTATCGGCGATCCAGGAGGTTATAGACGCTGGCTGAGAATTCGAGGTTCTTCACAACCTTCCGGCTCAGAAGCGTCAGGTTGACGATGCCAAATCCTCCCGCCTCCACCCCTTGCACGGTCAGCGGCTCACCGCTTAGATCCGTGGTGTTGTGGAGGCTTCGCCGGCTGCTGGTGTACTGGAATTCCAGCCCGGCAAAAACTTTGTCTTTGACCAGGGGCGCGCTCAGATCCAATTTGAACATCTGGTCGGGTGAATCAGGTGTTTCCCAGCCCACCGACGAATTCCGCGTGTCCTGCAGCGAATAGCTGGCCCGGCCGCGAAGGCCGTTGGAGGCGAATGCTTCCAAGGCCAGCTCCAGGCCTTTGGTCTTCGCGTTGAAATTGGTGAAGCCTCCGCTGCTAAAAACGAGCAAATTGTTCATTTGATTGTAATAGCCGGAGACGGAAGTTCGCAGGTGCTGTCCGGCTTCCTGCTCGTAAACCAGCTCATAGCTGCCGATTTCCTCCGGATGGAGCGCGTGGTCCGTAGTGGTCAGCTCATAAAAACTGGGCGCGCGAAAGGCCGTCCCGTAAATGGCCTTGAAGGTGGATTTCTCCCACGGCTGGTAGATCAAGGCCAGGCGCGGATTGACCGCAGGACTGAAATCACCGTATTGATCATAACGCACCCCGGCGTTGAAATGGAGATTGGTCAGCACGGCAAAATCACCTTGGGCATAGACGCCGTAGCTTTGGCGGTCGGTGCGGACGTGCGAACCCTGGTCGGGCTGGTCCTGAACCACCACCCGCGAATCCTGCAGGAAATCGTCCCGATATTCCGCGCCCAGGGTGATGACGTGCCGGTCCCACAATCGTTTGTTCAATTGCAGTTCGGCGCCCCACCATTCGCCCATGTCCTTTTCGCTGGAAAACCTGCTGAAAACCACATGGTTTGTGAGCGCGGATTGCGGATAACCAATCGCGTGCGTGTAACCGTCGTAATAAACCCGCGCCGTCACATCCGCCACCTCCGCAAAACTGTGCGCGTATTTCAACGCGGCATAGCCCTGGTCATCTATCGTGCGCAAGCGTGGATCGTTGAAGGTGGTCAGGGCAAATTGCGCCGTTGGATTTACTTTGACACGCTGGTTGAAGGCGCTCTCCAGGGTAAAGTCCCCGTAGCCCAGCGAACCAAACAAACTGCCCGACGCATCGCCATCCATGTTCTGCGCCACGCCGTTGTTTTGCGCGGGGGTGTCGAATTCCTTGTAAAACAAGCGATCATGGCCGCCGCTGTCGTAATAGCTTCCGGAAAGCAGCATCTGCACGCCGTTGGTAAAGAGCTTTCCATAACTCAGCCGTATCTTGCCGGTGTCGAACGAGGCGTATTCGGCGGAAGCCTCCATCCCGTCAAGCTGCCGGCCCTGCCGCGTAATGACATTGATCACGCCGAAAAAGGCGTTGTTGCCGTAGAGCGCCGAGCCGGGGCCGCGAATGATTTCCACCCGGTCCACCAAATCAATGTCCAGGAGGAAGGCCGTGTCAATGAACGCGCCGTCGTTGAAGTCGTTGTTGACCCGGTGGCCGTCCACCAGCAACAACACCCGGTCGTTAAAATCGCCCAGGCTGATGCCCCGGGCCCCCAGAAACGCGTAGTTGCGGTCGTACGAGATGTTGAAGCCCTGGACGCTCCCCAATACATCCGCCAGCGTTCGATAACCCTGCTTTTTGATCTCGTCCGCCGTGATGATCGTAACCGAAGAGGGCGCTTCCGTCGTTTTTTGCTCGAACTTGGACGCGCCGTACACCTTTGGGACTTCCAAGTTCATCAGAGCTTCCAGGGGGAGTTCGGTCAGATCCACCTGGTTGGTTTGCGCCCCAAGTTCCGCCTGCGGGACGCCAAGAATGCATGAAATGGCGAGCATCTGCAAGGCGCGCCGCGGGAGCATGGAGCACAGGAGGCCGCCAGCCTTGCTGGGCAGGCGGGTGGGTTTTAACTTCTTCATGCTTTGCGCGCTGAGACAATCATGCTGGGCGGGATATTGGCAAGTTCATTCTTCACCGCCTCGCGGCGGACTTCATTGCGCGGGGAGCACATGCGCCCTCGCCGGCCGCCTCTCTTCTTTCCCATCCAATCTGGATGGGTCATCGCCCGGCGGTGATGGCCCGTGAGGCGAGGATTTGGGAAACTTCTCCTTGCGTTTTCAGTTCAACTGGGTCGAAATGAATTCGAGCAATTTGCAGGACGGGGCTAGGCCGTCACTGCGACTCAACGGTTCATGCGTTCCCGCGCCATCTCAATTTTAGGCCTGAGTCTGATCTGGCTGCCGCTGGCCAGCGGCTATGGTGGCGCGCAGCAGCCCCAGCCGACGGAATACCAGATCAAGGCCGCCTTTCTCTTCAATTTCGCCAAATTCGTCGAATGGCCGCCGGGGGCGTTTGTCAAAAAGACAGACCCCATTGTCATTGGCGTTCTGGGCGATAACCCTTTCGGGGACGATCTTGTGCGTACGATTAAGGAAAAAACCGTGGATGAGCGCCCGCTGGAGGTCAAGGAGTTTCGCTGGCCGGCCCAGCTCACCAACTGTCACATTCTTTTCATCAGCAACTCCGAAAAAAAACGGCTGCCGGAGATCCTTCAGAGCCTCAAAGTGGCCAGTGTGCTGACCGTGGGCGAGACGGACCACTTCACCGAATCCGGCGGCATGATCAACTTCTTCCTGGAAGGGTCCAAAATGCGGTTCCAAATCAACAAGGACGCAGCCACCAGCGCCGGGTTGAAAATCAGTTCCAAGTTGATGAGCCTCGCTTCGCGTCCGGGAGGCTGACCCCTTTGGCCGTGGCGGCCTCCCTTCTGTCGGAAGTTTCCAGCAGGCGTCCTCGCAGGTGCGGCTTCTGGACGAAGGCCTCTTCCAAACTTCCTTGTTTTTCTTGGGTCGCTACAATCGCCAGTCATGCTCCATTGACTGTCCATTGTCGCATTCTCCCTGGAAGCAAGAGGCAGATTTTGCCCATTATGGGACAAATCTTCCCCATCCAACCCCGCCATAAAGGCCATTGTAGCCCTATAAAGCGCTCTTGGCACGTCATTTGCTTCGATTGCTTTGCGTGGATGCTGGCTTAAATGTGCAAAAGATGAGACGGACCCGTGCTTTTCCGGGGCAGCCTGCCATTTTGATTCTTACGCTTGCCCTGATCGGCACTCAGTGGGATTTTCAGGTGGGCGCTCATTTCTGGACTGCCATCCTGATGCTCACCGTCGCCCTGGTCAGCATTGCCGCTGGGCCGAGACGCCGGGCCGGTTGCCGTCGGCCCGCCCCGGATCCTCCCAGGCCCAGCCAGTCAAACCCCTGTAAATGGAGCCAGTCAAACCCCTGGAAATGGATTAGGCAGCTTTAGCTCACTTGGAGACACGATGAAGTTGTTCCGAAATCTCCCCATTGAGCAGAAGATGCTGGTGATGACACTGCTCATCTGCGGCGCGGTCCTTTGCGTCGCCATCGCCGCGCTCTTCACCTTCCAGGTCTTGAACTTCCGCTCCAATTTCCAACGTGACACGGCTACCTTGGCGACCGTTATCGCCAACAACAGCACGGCCGCGATGGCATTCAGAGATGACCAGGCTGCGACGGAGGTGGTGAGCGCCCTCCTAGCCAAACCCACCGTGCTGGCGGCCAGCCTGGTCTTGCCCGACGGCTCCTTGTTCGCGCATTTCGGGAAGGGGGAGAACGCACAGGCGCGGTCGCAGTTTCCGCCTCCAGGACAATACCGTTTCGACGGCGGAAACCTGCTGGTCACTGCGCCGGTCAAGGTGAAGGGGGAGCAGGTTGGCACACTCTACCTGCGTTCGGACTATCGGCAAACGTTTCTGGAACTGTTCAGTTTCTACGGGTTGGTCGTGGTGGGCATCGTCATCGTGTCCATCGGTCTGGCCGCGTTCCTTTCGAGCCGGCTAGGGCGCACCATTACCAACCCAGTCCTCCAGTTGGCGCAGACCGCCCGCCTTGTCGGCGAGAAGAAGGACTACTCAATCCGCGTGGCAGTGGACAGCCGGGGCGACGAATTGGGCAGACTGGCCGAGTCCTTCAACGACATGCTCAGCCGCATTCAGAGCCAGGATGCCGCGCTCAGCTTCTCGCAACAGAAGATGGAGGCGTTGATTCACTCCATTGATGGCATCGTCTGGGAGCGCGCGCCGGACACATTTCGGTTCACCTTTGTCAGCCGCCAGTGCGAGGAGATTCTTGGTTATCAGCCCCAGGCGTGGCTGGACCGGCCCAGCTTTTGGGAGGAGAAACTGCACCCGCAGGATGCGGTCAAAGCCATCCGCACCGGGCACGACCTGGCGGCCCGGGCTCAGCCCTACACTTACGAGTACCGCATGATTGCCGCCGATGGGCGGACGGTTTGGATCCGCGAGAGCGGTACGGTACTGGTGGAGAAAGGCCGGCCTGTGGCCATGCGCGGCATCTTCCTGGACGTCACCCGGCAGAAACTGGATGCGGAGCAACTGGACAAGCTGAACCGGCAGTTGATCGGCACCTCGCGGCTTGCGGGCATGGCCGAGGTGGCCACGGGCGTGCTGCACAATGTCGGCAATGTGCTCAACAGCGTGGGGGTGGCCGCCACGGTGGTGGTGGACCGGTTGCGGCACTCCAAGGTGGCCAATCTGCGCCGCGCCACCGCCGTCTTGCGCGAACAAAACGGTCGCCTCGCCGAGTTCCTCACCACCGATCCGAAAGGCAAGCTCATTCCCGAATACCTCGCCACCGTGGCGGACCAGTTGGCTGGCGAGCAGACCAAGTTGATCGCGAAAATGGACTCCGTCGGCCAGCATATCGAACACATCAAAGAGATTGTGGCGATGCAGCAGAGCTACGCCAAAGTCTCCGGCATCTATGAAAACCTGGCGGTGGTGGCACTGGTGGAAGATGCCATGCGCATGAATGCGGCCGCGTTTGACCGGCATGGCATTCAGCCGGTTCGCGAGTTTGCGGAGAACATACCGCTGGTGCGCGTTGACCGGCACAAGGTGTTGCAAATCCTCATCAACCTGCTGCGCAACGCCAAGTACGCCATGGATGCGCAGAGCGGACACCCCAAGCGTTTGGTGGTTCAGGTGGGCCCGGCGTTTCCTGACCGGGTGAGAATCACCATCGCCGACAATGGTGTCGGGATTGCCCCGGAGCATTTGACCCGGATTTTCAGCCACGGCTTTACGACCAAGAAGGACGGCCATGGCTTCGGCCTCCACAGCGGAGCCAACGCCGCGAAAGAAATGGGCGGCACCCTCACGGTTCGGAGCGACGGCCCCGGCAAAGGCGCCGAATTCACTCTCGAATTACCCGCCGTCGCATCCGTTCTGCAAGCAGAACATGCCGGATCCGAAAGGAACGCGTGAAAAGCACCGACCTAAGACCCAACCATCGCATCCTCATCGTGGACGATACGACCAGCATCCACGATGACTTTCGGGAGATTCTCTGTCCGGACAACTCCGATGAGGCGGCGGCCAACGCCCTGGAAACGGTGCTGTTCGAGGAGGACCAGCCCGAAGGAATGAGTTTCCAGTTGGACTCCGCTTACCAAGGCCAGCAAGCCTTGGAGATGGTGCAGAAGGCCCTTGCGGACGACCGCCCTTATGCCCTGGCCTTCGTGGACGTGCGGATGCCACCTGGGTGGGATGGCATTGAAACCATTGCGCGCATCTGGCAAGCGGATCCCGAGCTTCAGATCGTCGTCTGCACGGCCTACGCTGATTATTCGTGGCAGGAAATGCGGGTCAGAGTCGGCCAACCCGACAACTTGCTGGTCCTCAAGAAGCCGTTCGACAACATCGAAGTGCAGCAACTCGCCCACGCCCTCACCAAAAAATGGCTGCTCAGCTTCCAGACGCGTTTGCAGATCGCCGAACTGGCGCGGACCAACGAATCGCTGGCCATGTCCGAAGAGCGGTTCTCCAAGGCCTTTCACGAAAACCCGCTTCCAAGTGCGATCCAACGCGTTCCCGATCAGCGCTTCGTTGATGTCAATCAACGCCTCGCCGAGGTTGCGGGTTACCAACGCCAGGAAATGATCGGCCGCAGCCCGGCCGAGTTGTTCCTGTGGGAAAAACCCTCGCTGGTCGCACCGTGGTACGAAGGTTTGTTGCGCCAGGAGTCGGTGCGGGATCAGGAGGCCAAGCTCCGCAACCGGACCGGCGTTTTGCACGAGATGCTGGTATCCCTGTCCCCGGTTTGCCTGGGGGGACAATCTCATGCGCTGCTCCTGGCCCAGGACGTATCGGAGCGGGCCTTGTTGGAGCGCCAACTTCGCCAGGCCCAGAAGATGGAGGCCATTGGTCAGTTGGCGGCCGGAGTGGCCCACGATTTCAACAACATCCTCACCGTAGTGCAAGGGCACGCCGACCTGATGCAGCGGAGCTTGGTCGCCGACTGTCCGGAAAAGGAATCGCTGGAACAGATCGCCAGCGCGGCGGCCCGCGCCGCCACGCTCATCCGGCAACTGCTCATGTTCAGCCGCAAACAGGTGATGCAATTCCGCCATCTGGACCTCAACGACATCTTGTCCAACGCCATCGCCATGCTGCAGAGGCTGGTGGGTGAACATGTGCAAATCGGCTTTTGTCCCCAGAGCCCGATGCCCGCCATCCACGCCGACAGCAGCATGGTCGAGCAAATCGCCATGAATCTGGCGGTCAATGCCCGGGACGCCATGCCCAATGGCGGGCAAGTTACCATCACCACCTCGCTGCAGAGGATTCATCGCGCGCCCACGCCGATGGACCCTGAACAGCGGGACGGGGACTATGTTTGCCTGACCTTCAGTGACAGCGGCATCGGAATGGACACGCAGATTCTGGCCCGGATCTTTGAGCCCTTCTTCACGACCAAAGCGGTCGGAAAGGGCACCGGACTGGGCTTGTCCACGGTTTTCGGCATTGTCCGGCAGCACAAGGGCTGGCTGGAGGTGGAGAGCAAACCGAACCACGGCACCACGTTCCGCGTCTATTTCCCGGCGAGTCTGCAATCGGCCGAGAGAATGGCGCCGGAGGCTGACACCACCCTGCGCAACGGCCGGGAAACGGTGCTGGTGGCTGAAGATGAAGATGCCTTGCGCCAGATGGTGGTCACCGTGCTCAGGATCCAGGGGTACCACGTGCTGGAGGCTGCTTCCGGGCAGGATGCGCTGGCCGTGTGGCAGCAAGCAAACCGTCCGGTTGACTTGCTGCTGACGGATATGGTGATGCCGGGAGGCATCATGGGAAGCGAACTGGCCGAACGTCTCTCCCGGCATTGTCCCCGACTCAAGGTCATTTACACCAGCGGTTACAGTCC
>JBEKUQ010000028.1:0-12735 GCA_049514835.1 Verrucomicrobiota bacterium
AAAGCTTCTCGAACAGCCCGAAACCGATGCGACCATTCTGGCCGCGGCCGGCCTGAACCGGCTCGGCATCCGCTTCGCCAAGACGGGCCTGCTGCGCCGCAACGGCGCGGCCCTCCAGCTCGCCGCCTGCATTTTCGAGCCGCCCCTCATGCTCCCGTGCGTCGGCCAGGGCGCGATTGGCCTGGAGATTCGGGATCAGGATGAACGCCTGTCGGAGATTTGCGGCGTTCTGAATGACTGCCCCACCTTCCAATGCGTGGCCGCCGAACGCTCCTTCCTCCACGCCATGGGCGGCGGCTGTCAAACACCCATCGGCGCTTACGCCTCCACCGACGGCTCCCGGCTCCATCTCCGCGTCGTGGCGCACCTGACCAAAAACGTCCAGCGCGCCGAGGGCAGGAGCATCCTGTCCCAGGCCGTGGCCTTGGGCGAAAAAGTCGCCGCCCGGCTGCGCCGCCAGCCTTCCTGAACTGCGCCCATGAAAACCTCCGGCACAGTCTATCTGGTCGGCGCCGGTCCCGGCGACGCCGGCTTGATGACCTTGCGGGGCGCCGAGTTGCTCGCCCGGGCCGAGGTCGTCGTTTACGATGCCCTCGTCAACCGCGACCTCCTGGCCCTGGCCCCTGCTGGCGCGGAAATGATTTATGCCGGCAAACGTTGCGGCGAGCACGCCATCCCCCAGGAACAAATCAACCAGTTGCTCGTGGACAAAGCCCGCGCCGGCCTCTGCGTCGTGCGCCTCAAAGGCGGCGACCCTTATGTATTCGGACGCGGCGGGGAGGAAGCCCTGGCGCTGGCCGCGGCGAAGATCTCCTTTGCCGTGGTCCCCGGCGTTTCCTCCATCTACGCCGCCCCCAGCTACGCGGGCATCCCCATCACACATCGCGACTACTGCTCCAGCTTCACGGTTTTCACCGGCCACGAAGACCTGGACAAAATCGAGCCGGACGCCGATTGGGCGCAGGCCGCCAAAACCCCCGGCACCAAGATCATTCTCATGGGTGTGACCCGCATCCGCCAAATTGCCTCCGCCCTCGTCGGCAACGGCATGGATGAAAACACCCTTGTGGCCATGATCCGGTGGGGCACCACCGGCCGCCAGCAATCCATCCAAGGCACCCTGAAAACCATCGCCGGCGTGGTGGAGCAGGCCCAATTCAAACCTCCCGCCCTCACCATCATCGGCGAGGTCGTCAAATTGCGGCCCAAGCTCAATTGGTTCGAGAAACTCCCATTGTTCGGCCGGCGCATTGTCGTGACGCGCACCCGCGCCCAGGCCAGCCAGTTGTCCCGCCTCCTGGTCGACCGCGGCGCCGACGTTCTGGAAATCCCGACCATCCGCCTCGAACCGCCCACCGAACGTCTGGCCCTCGCCGATGTCCTGCTCGAACTCAATTCCTACGATTGGCTCATCTTCACCAGCCCCAACGGCGTGGCCGCTTTTTTTGTTTAATTCTTGGATGCCTTCGAAGATATGCGCGACATCGGCGGCGTGCGCCTCGCCGCCGTCGGCCCCGCCACTGCCGCCAAACTTCAGCAATTGCATCTCAAGGTTGACCTCACCCCGCCCGAAGGCATCGCCTCCGGCATCGCCGCCGCCCTGGCCAGCTACCAAAGCATCGAGAACCTTAAAATCCTCCTCCTCCGGGCCGAAGTGGCGGGCCGGGAACTCCCCCAAAAGCTCGAGGAACTGGGCGCCATCGTGGACGACGTCGCGTGCTACAAAACCGTCGCCGAAACCGAGGACCGCAATGGCGCCGCCGCCCGTCTCCTGCAGGAGGGCGCCGACTGGATCACGTTTGCCAGCGCGTCGTCGGTCGAAAATCTGCACGCCCGCTTCAACCTGAACACATTGTTGACAGCACATCCCCGGCTGCAATTCGCCTCCATCGGCCCCGAAACCAGCAAGGCGCTCGCCGCGTTGGGATTAACAGCCGCTGTGGAGGCCAAAGAACACACCATCGCTGGACTGGTCAAGGCCCTTGAAAAACTGGCCCGCCCATGAACGGCGGCCTTTCACGTTTTTGGGCAACCATTTCTGATTTCTTAATCTCAATCCTAATCTTAATCTTCAAACGCACATGGGGGGATTAAGATTAAGATTGGGATTAACATTAAGAGGGGAACCCGAAGATGTGAAATTCGCCCGGCCAAGCACCGGGGCCTGAAATAGATTTTGACAGCCGGGTCACGCCTCAGGTTGGGCCGCCGCCGTGGCCAGCTTCCTCATCCTCGCCACCGCCGCTTTCAAGTTCGAGCGCTCGAAAAGAAAGGTGCCGCTGATGAACGTATCCGCCCCCGCCGCGGCGCACTGGCGGACCGTCTCGAAATCAAGCCCGCCGTCCACCGCAATCCGGCACTTCAATCCGCGCTCGCGCCGCCAGGCCGCCGCCTGCTGGATTTTCGGCAGCATTTCGGTGATGAACGACTGCCCGCCGTAACCCGGATGCACCGTCATCACCAGGAGCGAATCCACCTCCTCCAGATACGGCTCCACCGCCTGCATGGCCGTGGGCGGATTGATGGCCAGCCCGATTTCCTTGCGCAAGGAACGGATTTTCCAGATCAGCGCCGTCACCTGCTGGCCCAGCTCGACGTGGACCGTGAGCCGGTCCGCCCCGGCCCGCGCAAACGGTTCGAGCAGGATTTCCGGCCGCGAACACATCAGGTGAACGTCAAATATAAGTTTGTTCAGCGGCCGCACCGCCGCCACCACCGCCGGACCGAAGGACAGGTTGGGCACAAAATGCCCGTCCATGATGTCCAGGTGCAGCCAGTCCGCGCCGCTCCGGTTCACGCGGGCGGCTTCCCGGCCGAGTTTGGTGAAATTGGACGCGAGCAAGGAGGCAGCAATAATCATCGGTCCGAAGCGTAATGAAATCCGCCCCGCCCCGTCAACCGGCATTGCGGCAAATTGCCTCCCCAGGCGCATTTCGCTTTCCTGGCTCTTGTCTGCTGGGGAAAGGTTTGAGGGTTTCAGAGCTATTGAAAATTGGTCATTGAAAATTTGTCATCTGTCGTTTGGCTTTCGATGACCAATCACAAATTCTCAATGACCAATTCTCAATCGAACGGTCCAAAAACTTAAAGTATTGCTTCGCCAACCCGGCCTGCCGAAAAAAGCCAATCGCCCTCTCTCAACCAGCGCAGGGTTGCTCAGTCCCGCTTCTCCGATTCCGCCCAGCGCACGGCGTGGCGGATCAGTTCGGCCATGCTCTTGACCTGGAGTTTGGTCTTGATGTTGGCGCGATGAACCTCCACGGTCTTGGGGCTGACATGCAGTTGCTTGGCCATTTCCTTGGTGCCCATCCCCTGGCCGATCAATTGGTAAACCTCGAATTCCCGGTCCGTCAGGTTTTGCACGGAGGCCTTGCCCGCCTGGGGACGACGGCCGGAGAACTGTTCCAAGATCCGGGCCGACATTTTGTCGCTCACAAAAATCTGGCCGGCCGAGACCTGGCGGATGGCTTCCATGATCTTCTTGCCGCCTTCCTGTTTCATCACGTAACCGCGCCCGCCCGCGCGCAGCACCCGCTCGGCGTAAAACGATTCGTCGTGCATGGAAATTACCAGCACCGCCGTGGCGGCATCCATCGCCTGCATGTCTTTGATGAGTTCCAGCCCGTTTCTTCCCGGCAGCGTGATGTCCGCCAAGACCAGGTTCGGTTTGAGCAGCCTGACTTTTTCCAAGGCCTCGCCCGCCTCGCCCGCCTCGCCGCAAACCTTCATGTCCGGCTGCTGGGCGATCAACTGAGCCAGGCCCTCCCGCATCATGGGATGATCATCCACGATCAGGATTCTGGTTTGCGGCTGGGCCGTCTTTTTCATTGTTTTCATGGGGCCGCCTGGCTCGCGCGGTTCTGGAAAAAGCAGACAATCTTTGTCCCCCCTTCGGCGGGCGCCTGCACCAGCAGGATGGCCCCGATCCGGCCCGACCGATATTGCATCGTGCGCAAGCCCATGCCGGTTCCCGCCGGCGCCGCCGGTTTGAAGCCGGTTCCATTGTCGGTGATCGCCAGGATGATTTTGTCCTTGGCGTGGGTCAGGCTGATCTCCACCGCGCTGGCCTTGCCGTGTTTGATCGCGTTGGCCACCGCTTCCTGGGCGATGCGATAGAGATGGGTGGCCGCGGCCGGGTCGGCGATGGCCACCGGCCGGTCGTTGTGAAAAGTGCATTTGACGTTGAACAATTCCTCGGTGTGGGCCGCCAGTTCCCGCAGCGCCGGCACCCAGCCTTCCGCTTCCACAATAAACGGAGACAGGCCGCGGGCCAGCGAGCGCGCCTGGCCGATGACCTCCCGCACGTGCCGGGCAATTTGCTCGGCCTGGGCGGCCGGGCCTTTGGCCTTCTTCTCCAGCGTTTGCGCCAGGGATTGGCTCTTCAATTCGATGCCCGCCAAGTGCTGGCAGATGCCGTCGTGCAAATCCTGGCCGATCCGCCGCTGTTCCATTTCGCTGATCTGCAGGATCTGCTCCTCCAGCCGCTTGCGCTCCGTCACCTCCATCGCCGCCCCGGTGATCCCGGTGATCTGGCCCTGGCCGTCCCGCACCGGTTCCACCGTCAAATCGTAGAAATGCTGCTCGCCGCCCGCCGTGCGGGAAATCTCCTGGCGCAATGCCGCTCCTGTCAACAAGACGCGCGCCTTGATCTGGGTCAAGCGGTCCGCCACCTCCCCGCCAAACAGCTCGGTGTCGGTCTTGCCCAGCATGTCGCCGCCCATTTGCACCACCGCCTGGTTGTGGACCCAGGTGTAGCGCAGCTTGGCGTCCTGGTTGAAAACCATGATGGGCGAATTCTTCAAGGCCACCCGGAATCGCTCCTCGCTCAAACGCAAGGCGGCTTCCGCCGCCGCCAGCTTGCCTTCCTTCTCGATCTGCGCCAGCAACCGCGCCGCCACCCGGGGCAGCAGTTCCAAAAAATCGGCGCCCTTGACCAGGTAATCGCGCGCCCCGCCCTTCATCATCTCGACGGCCACCCGTTCATCGCCTTGTCCGGTTATGATCAGGAAAGGCGGCAGACGCTTCAGATCGGAGAGCTCGGCAATCACCTGGCGGGCGTCGCCGTCCTGCAGTTTCAAATCCAGCAACAGCAAATCCGGCTGGCTGGTTTTCAACCAGGCAACGGCTTCCGCGCCGCTGGTGGCCGTGGCCACGGCGAAACCCTCCCGTTCCAGCGCCCTGGCGGCCAGGCGCAACAGGCCGCGATCATCATCCACAATCAAGAGCCTCCCCGCTGGTTTGTCTTCGCTCATGCTGCACTCAGGCGCGCACTTCCGGCACCTGCACCAGCGCGATGAACAAGCCGAACTGCTTGATCGCCTCGGCGAATTTTTCGTAATCCACCGGTTTGACCACGTAAGTGCTGCACCCCAGCGCATGGCAATGCTCCACTTCCCGAGGATCATCCGTGGTCGTGAGCATGATGACGGGAATCTTCCGCAACTCCGGGTCCGCCTTGATCTGCCGCAGCACCTCCACGCCGTCCACTTTGGGCATGCGGATGTCCAGCAACAACAGGTAGGACGCCTCCTTGGCCCGCCGGCGCGGGCCGCGGCCGAAAAGAAAATCCAAAATATCCTGGCCGTTCCCAAACCGCTCAATCGGGTTGTGCAAGCCGGCCCGGCTCAGGTTCTTCTCGATGAGGCGCACGTGGCCCAGATCATCATCGGCAATCAAGACAACTACTTCTTTGGTCATGCTCATCTGTCTTATGCCTCAAGCCGCCGGCAAAGAAACGAAAAAAATGCTGCCTTCCCCCGGTTTGGATTCCAGCCAGATCCGGCCGTCCTGCCGCTCCAGGATCTTCTGCGCGATGGTCAGCCCCAGCCCTTCGCCTTCCGAAGCCGACGGGTCCAGCCGGTGGAAGATCTCAAACACCTTGCCCTGGTGCTCCGGCGCTATGCCGATGCCGTTGTCCTTCACCGCATACGTGCAACGCCCATTTTCCACCCGCCCGGACACTTCAATGAGGCCGGGGTGGTCGGCGCGGCGGTATTTGATCGCGTTATCAATCAAATTGGAAAAGACCTGGTTGATTTGGATGGCGTCTCCCTGGCAGTCGGGCAGCGGTCCCACTGCCAGCCTGACGCCGGCTTGCTGGATCTGATACTCCAACGTTTGCCCGATGCTGGCCAGGGTGGCGTTCATGTCCAGCCGGCGGATGTTCAGCGCCGCCCGGCCCAGCCTGGAAAAACGCAGAAAGCCCGCCAGCAAAGTGTCAATCTTCACCACTCCGGCCTGGATGAATTCCATCGCCTCGGGCACATCCCGGCGCAGGATGGTATTCAGTTCGCGTTCCTTGAGCGCCGTCGCCTCCCCTCCCTCCAGCAACTCGCGGATCCGATCACAGGCGCGTTTCAATTCCTTGGTGAATCCCTGAATGTTGACCAGCGGAGAACGCAGGTCGTGCGAGGCCACATACACCACCGTCTCCAATTCCTTGTTCTTCTCCGCCAGGCTGTGGGCCAATTCCGCCAGGCGGACTTCCGCCCGTTTGTGCTCGGTGATGTCGGTCCGGATGGCAATGTACTGCACCGGTTTCCCGCCCGCGTCCAGAAACGGGAAGATCGTCGTATTCACCCAGTAATGGCTGCCATCCTTGGCGCGATTGCGGATTTCCCCTTTCCAGACCTTTCCCTGGGCGATGGTGCTCCAAAGACCGTGGAAAAACTCCGTTGGATGAAACTTGGAGTTGATGATGCGATGATCCTGGCCCAGCAATTCCTGGCGCGAATACTTGGATATCTCGCAAAACTTGTCGTTGACGCTGGTAATGCGCCCGCGCGCGTCGGTGATGGCCACGATGGAATGCGTGTCCAGCGCCGATTTCAGGTCGTGCAATTCGCGGACCGGTCCCAGCGGCATCCGCGGGCGCGGCACCAGCGCCGCCGCGCCGGGGCCAACCGCGCCGCCCTGCAAGGCCTTGAGTCTTTTCACCAACTCCGCCCTGGTCATTTTGGAATAATCGTCCATGACGGCCTCATGCTAACGGAGTCCGGGCAGCGGACAGGCCAAAAGACCGGGCCGGGGCCGCCTTTTTAAGACGGGGCCAGTTGGCCGCGGTAATCGGTCGGCGACTGCCCGGTGATTTTCTTGAAGACACGGTTGAAATGGGTCAGCGATTGGAAACCGACCTCATAAGCGATTTCGCTGATCCGCAGATTGGGGTTGAGCAGAAGGTTGCGGGCCTTTTCCACCCGGACCCGCGAGACATATTCGGTAAAGTTCAGGCCGGTCGCCCTTTTGAACATCTTGCAGAAGTGAAAGATGCTGGTGTTGACGGCCTTGGCCACCTGCCCCAAGGAGAGATCCTCGGCCTGGTTCTCCACGATGAACTCCTTGGCCCGGCGGATGACCGGCGATTCGGCGTGCTCCCGATGGACCACAATCTGGTTGCTCACCACCGAGATGTGCTGGGCGAAAATGCTGAGCAGTTTGACCATGGCCTCGTATCTTTTGGCCGTCAACACCTTGGTTTCCCCATAAAGGCTTTGCAGCCGTTCCGCGCTGACCTGCAGACCCCAATCGGCGACGAGCCTGGCCGTGCGCTCGAGTTGGGAGGAGGCGGCCTTTTTCCGCAGCACCTGGCCGGTCTGGAGGTAGCCGATCAATTGCTCCCCCAAACGCACCGGCACCGCCGTATCCACCAAGCCCAACTGGCACGTCACCGTCGCCGGTTCAAAGCGCGCGCTTTCCGAAAGCTGTTGCTGCATTTGCAGGCAGGTCGCGCAAGACCGGCTCTTTTCGGCCAGCATGGCGCACAACGGGTTCTCGTGGCGCTTGCCGTGGTGGGGCAACTGCCACGATTCCACCGGGCGCAACGACACCGGCAGGCCGGTGGTCTCGCTGAACGCCTTCTCGTAATCCTGGAAAATCTTCGAGTTGACCAGGCTCTCGATCAAACCCTTGTTGTCGCGGCGGTTCATCTGCTTTTCCCCGCTTGGCTGAACAAAAATTGTTGTCATGCGAGCAATTTAGCACCACCCCAGCCCGCCGACAATCAGGCATCCTGCCAGACACGTATGAGGAAAACTAACTAGAAGGACTAAAGATATTCCCTACAGGCCAATCCCGCCTTGGCCGAGATTTCCAGCCCTGGGCCGGCCGGGCCCGCAGGGCCGCCAGCTGGCCGGCCGGTGCGCGCAGCTTCCAGCCGCGCCCGAGCCTCAACAAGAAGGAGATGCGTTCGTTCCTTGCCCTGCCGCGCCCCCACCCTGCCGGCGCGCTCAGAAGACCTCCGCCCGCAATCCCGTTTCCGCCTTGATCCTCTGGCAGATAAGAGAGAGCTTCTTGAGCGGCAGGTGCCCGCAATCCGGATGCGCGATGGGACGGGTGGCGGAATATATTTGCACCAGCGAGATGCGCGCCCCGGCTTCTTTCAGGTCGTCCAAACGCAGGATATACTCGTCAATTTCCTCGGGCGGCGGTTCCTGGCCTTCCACCAGCGGGAACAGACTTTGGATGACGACGGGCCGCTGGCGCGCCACCAGCACGATGTTGCTGATGACCTTTTCCAGCGGCACCTGGCTCCGGTTGACGCGGTCCATGTGTTCTTGCGTGCCGGCGTCGAGCTTGATCCAGATCTCATCGTCGTGGGTAAAGTATTGCAGGCTCTCCTGCACCGGCCGCAAATCCAGGCCGGTCCCGTTGGTGATCAAGGCCAGCCGGAAGAAGGAACGTGGGCTGCGCGCCCGCACATGCACCACCACCTGGACCGCTTCGGCGAAAATCGGACAGAGGGTGGGTTCGCCGTCGCCGCTCAAGGCCACATGCCGCAGTTGCAGCAGTTCGTCGTTCAAATCGCGATAGCCGGCGTGCTCCCGGATCTTGCCCGACCGCACCAGGAAAAGCGTTTTCTCCAATTCCTCCGCCATCACCGCAACGTCCAGCTTCCGTTCCGCCGCCGGCAGTTTCCGGTCCACCTCGCAATACACACAGTCAAAATTGCAGAAGCGGTCCGGGTTCATGTTGATGCCAATGGACAGCCCCCGCGCCCGCGGCGACAAGACCGTGTAAACAAAACGGTTGTCCAGGAAATTGCGCGGGCAGCCGAAGGCGGTGGCGGCCGGGGCGGGGCGCGGCTTTTCGTCGCGCTCGCTCACCGGCGTAATTATTGTGGCCGTGGACATGTCGCTTCCCTTTCTCGTTCCGGCACGGCTGCCCAAGCCCCAGCGCTGCACGGAGCGCTCCAGCGGCGCGCCGGACCATGGAGGACCACGTGGTTTGGTCTCCTTTGCGTTCGCGCCTGTCCCTGGTTATTCGTTGAACTGATTCTCATTCTATCTCTGTCAAATTACGCACAGGCGGCCTGAGCGACTACCCTCCCATTGGCAAAAGCTGGCCATTTTTTGCACGCCGACGGCGGCTTGGGCGACCCGGTCCGGCGCTGGTTTGGTTGCCTTTGACAGCTCGGAGGCCGTTTTCGTTCTCTTCCTGCCCACCCGGCCCGTGCCCTCCGCCCCGTCCACTTGCAGATGGAACGCCCGAAGGCGCAAAAAGCGGGCTTTACTAATGTTCCCCTTTACGGTAATTTTCTTTGTAGGAACCTTAATTATGAACATATCTCTTGCATTGATGGGAATGGGCGGCGGTGAAATGGTGCTGGTGTTCGCCGCCATCCTGGTGCTTTTTGGCGCCAAGAAAATCCCGGAGTTCGCCAAGGGTCTTGGCCAGGGGATCAAGGAGTTCAAGAAAGCGTCCCGCGAAGTCACGGATGAGATCAGCAATGCCACCAACGACGCGCCCCCCGCCCATTCTCCAGTCCAGACGCCTCCCGCCGCTGCTCCGGCGGCCAATGCCGCCAATCCGCCTGCCACTGTCCCGAAAGCCTAGTTGCGCGCGCTGACCATTTCTCATGGTAGAACGCCCCGAGGATTACAGGCCCGAAGAGGAGGAAGCCGAAGGCGGGGCTGTCAAAACCTTTCTTGAGCATCTGGAAGACCTGCGCTGGGTCCTGATCAAGAGCGCCGCCGCCGTTCTCATCGCCATGATGGTTTGCCTCTTCAATGTGGAGAGGCTGGTGGCCGTTCTCAAATGGCCCTTGGCCCGCGCCGCCAAACGCCACATCCTCTTCCTGCCCGACGCCACCAATCAAGTGGTCACCTTCCAACTGGGCGAGACCCGCTTCCCTGCCATGGATCTGAAAACCAACCGGATTGGCGCGCTGGACCTGGGCACCAACCAGCACGTCACCGTGGCGTTGGAACCCGTGGAACTGGGCGGCCAGCAATTGATGTCCTGGCGGGTCATTCCCACCCCGCCTGATCAAACGGGTTCCTCCATCCCGGACCTGGTTTTTCTGGACCCCTCCGAACCCTTCCTCTCCTGGATTCACATGGCATTTTTTGGCGGGCTGTTTCTGGCTTCCCCTTTCGTGCTTTATTTTGTCGGGCAATTCCTCATGCCCGCCTTGAAAATCAGGGAGAAGAAATACTTTCTGCGCGCCTTTGGCGTAGGTGTCGGCCTGTTCTTGCTGGGCGCCTCAGTGGCCTACTTCGTCATCATGCCGCCGGCACTCAAATTCGCCCAGCAATTCTCCCTTTATATGGACATCAAAGTCCCGATATGGAATTTTACTTCTTACACCAGCTTCGTCATCAAATTCATGCTCGGCATGGGGCTTGGGTTCGAGTTGCCCGTCGTGCTGCTGGCCCTGGTGAAAATCGGCATCCTGGATTACCAGAAACTGGAAACTTGATTCTGGGCGCCTTGCTCACCACGCCGGAGGTCCTCACCCAGATCGTCATGGCGGTGGCCCTCCAGCTTCTTTACGAGGTCAGCGTGTGGATCGCCTGGTACTGGGAGCGGAAGGAGAAAAAAGCAGAAAAAAGCTAGACAATTCCCCACAGACCGCTATTTTACCCTTAAAGAGTGTATATGCGTAAATTATTTTCCTCAATTATTCCGTGGCTGGGCCTTTCCCTGGTCGTGGCCGGTTGCGCCGGCCCGGAGCAAAAACTGGGACGCGGCATCAACAACCTGACCGAATTCGCCACCCTCGGTGAATTGCGCCGATCCATCGAACAAGAAACCGTTCTGGTGAACCGCAGTCAAGGCTACACCACCGGTGTCTTCCACGGCTTTGACCGCACTCTGGCCCGCACTGCCGCCGGCGTTTACGAGGTGGCCACTTTCCCCTTCCCCAACCGTTCCCCCAAGGACTACGGCCCCGTTTTCTATCCGGCAAACCCGGTCAATCCCGACAGCTATAAACCCAATTGGTATTCCGATCAAATGACCTCGCCGGATACGGCCCTGGGCTTTGGCGGGGGCGACATGGCGCCGTTTATCCCGGGCTGCCGATTCCACGTCTTCGATCAATAGCCGGGAGGCTTGGAACAGCCGGATGCAGCAGCGGGACGGCCTGGCCCTGCCCCGCCATTTCTCATGCCGCTTGACAAGCAATCTTTCTGCAAGGTCAACCTCCTCCTCAACATCCTCGGCCGGCGTCCCGACGGTTTCCACGAATTGGAGACCGTCCTCCATCCTCTCGACCTCCACGATTCCCTCACCTTCGAGCGTCGCGCCACGAAGTTGCGCCTGGAATGCAGCGACCCGCTTTTGCCGACGGACGCCAAAAATCTGGTCTTCGCCGCCGCCGATTGTTTTCTCAAAACCGCCGGTATCCGCCAGGGCGTGCGCATTCATTTGGAAAAGAGAATCCCCGTCGCGGCGGGACTGGGCGGCGGCAGCGGCAACGCTGCTGCCACTCTCCTGGCCATGAACGAACTATTCGGCCAGCCCCTCGGACCGGAACAATTGCTCCAACTCGCCGCCTCCCTTGGATCCGATGTCCCCTTTTTCCTGCAAAACCGTCCCGCTCTGGCCACGGGCCGGGGCGAACTCATTACCCCCCTTGATTTCTTCCCGGCCCTGGCGGGCGCTTGGATGCTCCTCGTCCATCCCGGCTTCGGCATCTCCACCCCGTGGGCCTATGAACAACTGGCTCGTTTTCCGCAGGCTCTCCACGGGAAACCAGGCCGCGCCCAATGCCTGATCTCCCTCCTTCAAACCGCCACCCTGGCCGGGGCGGGAAAGGAATTCTACAATTCCCTCGAAGCGCCTGCCCTGTTGAAATATCCCTTGCTGCAACTGTTCCAGGAATTCTTTCGCGAACACGGCGCCCTGGCCACCCTGATGTCCGGCAGCGGCTCCGCCACCTTTGCCCTGGCCGGTTCCCGCGCGGGCGCCGAAGCCCTCCTCGAACAATTCCAACTCAAATTCGGCCCCCAATTCTGGACGGCCCTGATAAAAATGCCCTGACGCCTTGCCTCCGGCTGATTTTTGTTTGCAGACCGCGACCGTCAGGCTAATTTAACCATGCCCTGTCCGATGGTGTAACGGTAGCACAAGGCCCTTTGGAGGCCTTTGTCATGGTTCGAATCCATGTCGGACAGCCAGTTTTACGAGGGAGCCGGGGAATTTGGCGGCGTCATGGCCGTATTCTGTTGACCAAAGCGTCCGTAGCGCAGGGCCAGCGTCGGCAAAACCAGCAAGTTCAGAGCGGTGGAAGTCACCAGACCCCCAAGAATCACAATAGCCATGGGCCCTTCAATTTCCCGGCCCGCTTCTCCGGTGCCGACGGCGAGCGGCAGCAAGCCGAGCGCGGTGACGAGCGCCGTCATCAAAATGGGCAGCAACCGCTCGGAGGCGCCGCGAAGGGCGGCTTCAGGTCCCCAGGTCATTCCCTCCTTTTGAACCAGGTGTTCAAAGTGCGCAATCATCATGATGGAGTTG
>JBEKUQ010000029.1:0-10474 GCA_049514835.1 Verrucomicrobiota bacterium
TATCGTTTGTCATTTCTGGCGGGACCTTCATCGCCCCGTCACTGTTGTATGCGCAAACCGGCGCGGAAAGGTTACAGCAATCTTGTCAAACCCCCTCACGGCGACGGCAGCGGCGGACCCACTTTCACCCGGAAAAACTGCGCCGGCCAGCCAGCCGTGTTGGTGTCCGTCCACTGGAAGAGGCCGGCCGCCGGCAGGTTGGTGATGAAGAGCGTGTTCCAATTCAGCAGATTGGAGGACGATTGTACCGCGTAATCCGGCCCCGCGATGCTGTTGCTCACCAGCAGGCTGAACTGGCCGTTGCTCCAGCCCGCCCACGGCAAGCCCGGCAACGCCAGCGGATTCACCGTGATGGTAAAGCTCTGCCGGGCGCTCAGGCTGGGAACATAGTTGTCCGCCACATTGAGCGTGATCGGATTGGTGGTGTTGGCGTTGCTCACCGCCGGCCGCCAACTGAAAGTGGCGTTGGTATTGTTGATTTGCGTCAGCGTCGCGCCGGCCGGCGCGCTGACGAGACTGAACGTCAGTGCCGGCGGCAGCGAATTGGTGTCGGTGGCGGCGGCGGTCAGCGCCACCGTCTGGCCCACGTTGACGGTCTGGTTGCCGATCGGCGCCAGGGTTGGCCCGGTGTTGGCCGGCAGGAAACTCGCGCTCACATCCTCAAGTATCGCCGTGGTCAGCGCCGCGTTGTTGTGCGCGCACACCGCCAGCCCGGCATACGCGCTCACCGCCATGTTGGGGATCACCACCGTCGCGCCGATCTGCGTCCACGTGTTGCCGTCGTGCGAATAAAACGCGCTAAAGCTGCTATTCGTCCGGGTCAGCCGCACCCAGTTCGGCGCCGTCTGCCCCCCGACCACGCTGGAGGTGGTGGCCGATCCGGTGTTGGTCCGCCAAAGCAGCTCGATGCCGGAGCTGGGCTCCACGTCCGCCAGCGCATGGCGCGAGCCCGGGTCCAGCGTTTCGCGGATCATCACCGCCGCCTTGGCGTTGCCGCTGGTGTTGACAATGCTGTCCACGCGGGCGCGGATGTCGCAATTGGTGCTGACCGGCACATAGACATAAACAAACTGAAATGCATCGCCCGTGCCCCAGATGTCGGCGCCCGATCCGGTGACGGTGAATTGGCCGCTGCAATAGGTGGCGCTGCCCGCCAAGCCCACCGCTCCAATGTCGGCGCTCAGCCACGGCGCGGGCGGTGCGCCCCCCGGCAGCACCGCGCTCGCCTCCGCCGAGGGCAGGCTTTCGTTTCCGGCATTGGTAATCGTGACCACATAATAATAAGCCTCGCACGTTACCACGCTGGCATCGGTGTAATTGGTGCTCATGATCGCCGAGGCCAGCGTGGTGTAAGGCCCCCCGGTGACGGTTGAACGTTTCACGTTATATTCGGCGCCGGGCGAGCCGACCCAACTCAAGTATATCTGCCCGCTCCCCTCCGTCGCCGTCAACCCGGTGACCACCGCCGCCGGCGTGGCGCTGACTTCCGCCGAATTCGTGCTGACGCCGTTGCCATTGGCCGTCACCACATAATAATAAGTGATCAAATTGGTCACATTGCTGTCCGCGTAGCCCAGGTTCACGCCCCCGATGTTCCCGGCCATCAGCGTGTAGGGACCTCCGCTGTTCCCGGCCCGCCACAAGTTATAGGTGGTCGCGCCCGGCACGATGTCCCAACTCACCGTCACCTGCGCGTTGCCGCCCACGGCGGCCACTCGCGTCGGCGGGGCGGGCGGCGGCAACGTCGCTGCCTCCGCGATGGTGATATTGGTCGAGGCCAATCCGCTGCCCGTCGCGCTCAGCGTGATGGTGCCCGGCGCGTTGGTGGATTGGATAATCACCTCCGCCAGACCGTTGAAGACGGTGCGCTGGCTCGCCTTGTCCGCCTCGTGCGAAGTCGGATTGCCGTTGCCGACGCCAAGGATCGCGCCGCCGCCGCTGAGGGTGAAACTGATCAGATTGGTCGCAACCGGCACCACCCGGCCCTGTGCATCCAGGACCGCCACAGTCACCACCGACACATCGCGCCCGTCGGCCAGAAGGGTGCTCCGGTCCGGCCAAAGCGCAATGGCCGCCGGAGTCCCGGTCGTCGCCACCGTGTTGGTCAGCACGGCCGCGCCGTGGCTGTAACCTATCGCCTGGATCGTGCCCGGCGCGTACGGCACATTGTCCCATTCCACGTGGCCCTGAAGGTTGAGGTCCTGCCGCCCCTGGCTGACGCCGTTGACGAACAATTCCACTGCTTGACAAGTGCCGTAAGCCCAGAGGTTGATGGGCTGGCCCGGCGTCGTCCAGTTCCAATGCGGCAGCAGATGCAGCATCGGCTTGAAGGTCCAATTGGCCTGGTAATAGTAAAAATTATCCTTGGCAAAACCGCAGGTGTCCATGATCCCAAAATCCGAGTTGATGCACGGCCAGCCGTAAGGCGTCGGCTCGCCCCGATAATCAAAACCGGTCCAGCAAAACCCGCCGGACGACCACGGCCGCGCCTCGTAATAAGGCCACCATGATTCCGCCGACTCGCCCCAGCCCACCGAGCTGTTCTGCAGATCGTAAGCCGCGCAATAGAAAGCGCTGGTGTCATTGGTATAAATGCCGCGCGTGGTCACCGTGCTCGCCGTCTCCGTGCCGATGCACGGTTGGTTCGGGTAGGACGCATGGAAGCCGTCCATGCCGCCGAGGTTGTAGTTGAATCCCTGCACCGCCAGCACCGTGGAAAACCCGCTGCCCCAGCTCCCGTTCATCGCCGCCGTGCATAAACGCGACGGATCCAATTGATTGGCCAGGTTCTGCATCACTTGCAGGATCGAAGCGCCGGTGGCGTTGCCTTGCATCGCATTCTCCTCGTTGGCCAGCGACCAGCAGAACACGCTCGGATGATTGCGGTCGCGGCGGATCTGGCGGCTCAACTCCCCCAGCGGCTCCGCGTTGGTCCCGATCCGCCGGTTCTCGTCCAGCACCAGCATTCCCAGCTGGTCGCAGGCGTCGAGCAACTCCGCCGTCGGCTCGTTGTGCGAGGTGCGATAACCGGTCACCCCCATCTCCTTCAATCTCTCGATGCGATAATACTGCAAGCGGTCCGGCAGCGCCGAACCCACCCCCGCGTGGTCCTGATGGTTGCACATCCCTTGCACCTCCACGTGCTGCCCGTTGATGAAAACCCCGGAGTTCGTGTCAAATGAAACCATCCGCACCCCGAACGGCGTGTTCCCCAAATCCGCCACCGCGTTCTGGTTGCTCACGACCGTCGCCAGGTTGTAAAGATAAGGCGTTTGCAACGACCACAAGTTGGCCGTCATCGTCACGATCTGGGTCACCACCAAATCCTGCCCCGCCGGCACGCTCAACGGCGATGTCACCGTCGCCACCGCGTTGCTCTTGGCGTCGTAAATGGTCGAAGTCAAACTCCCGTTCACCATCGCCAACCCGCTTTGATTGGTCACCTCGGTCTGCACCGTCAGCGTGGCATTGGAACCCGCCAGCGCCGTCGTCGCCACATAAGTCCCCCATTCGGCCACATGCACCGGATTGACCGCCTTGAGCCAGACATGCCGGTAAATGCCCGCGCCCTCGTAAAACCACCCCTCAAACCGGCTGGCATCCACCCGCACCACCAGCACATTGCTCCCCCCGGGATTGGCGTACGGCGTCACGTCAAAATAAAAACTTTCATACCCGCTGACGTTCCGCCCCAAAATGTGCCCGTTCAACCAGACCAGGCAATTGCGATACACCCCGTCAAATTCCAGCCACAGCGCCTGCCCCGCGTAGCTCGCCGGCAGGGTGAACGAGTGCCGATACCACCCGATATTGTTGGTCGTAAAACTCCCATTGCCCACCGGTTTGAACCCATGCCCTCCATCCGCGCTCGAATTGAAGGGCAATTCATCCGCCCAATCATGCGGCAGATTGACCTGCCGCCAACTGCTGTCGTCGTAATTGGTCTGCACAAACGACACGTTCTCCCCCGCGTGCGTCGCGAAGATATCCACCCGGATGGACTCCTGTAAGTCTCGGTGCCCGTCCCCGAACCCACGGCGCTGGTCTGCAGTTTCGCCAGATCGCCGATCTCAGGATAGTAGGTCACGTTGGTCGTCGCATCCCCCGGATCGCCCAGCTCAAATCGCCAGCCCGCATCCAGCAGGTCCCGATTCGCCCCGGTGGCGAGGCTCTCCCCCGGCAGCACCAGCAAACTCACGCTGTCGGTCACCACCGCGTAATCCACCGTGTTGCTCGGAGTAAAAACCACGGTCAAAGTATTGCTGCCCGCCAGGAGCACGGCGCCATTGGCCGGGGTGTAGGCAAAGCTGCCGGGCACGTTGGCCGTCGCGTTCAACTGGCCGCCGGTGAGCGCCGTGCCGTAGGCGATGGGAGCGGGGTTGCTCCACGTGACCACTTCCGGTGTCAAAGTCACAGTCAGCACGCCGGCCATCAGGCTGACCGCGTAGTTGGTCTCAAGGTCGTTCGGGTCCACCAGGCTCGGCACGATGGCATACGTTCCCACCGGGCTGCTCGCCGTCGCGCCGCAAGTGTAATCCGCCGTGATATTGTCCCCGTTGATCAAGCCCGTGATGGTCCCCGTGAACACCGGGTTGGTCTGCCCATAAGCCCGCATGGCGTTGGCCGCGGTCACCGTCAACGGCGCCAGCGTCACTCCCAGCGTCGCCGGCGTCGGGTTGGTCGCCGAACCCAGGAAATCACTGACGATCACTTGATACGAGGCCGCGTTCCCCGCCGCCGCGTTGCTGATGACCAGCGTGTTCGAGTTCGCGCCCGAAATGCCATTTCCGTTCTGCACATTAAACCAACTGGCCCCCCTGTTCTCCTGCCATTGATAGCCCAGCGCGCCAATGCCGTAGGCCGCCACCGTGAATTGCGCGCTTTGCCGGACATAAACTGTGGTGGACGACGGCGGCCCGGTGATGACCGGCGGCACGTTGCCCTGCGCCAAACCCGCCGCATACAAAGTTCCAATCTGCGTCGCGCTCAGCGAATTGCTGAACATCACCAGCGACGACATCCGGCCCCCAAAGGAGCGTCCGGTCGCGCTCACGCCCGGATCCCCGCCCATGACCCATCCGCCGCCCCACGGCTCGTTATTGTTGACAATGGTTTGCGTCGCCGAACTTAATCCGCCCTTGCTGCCCACGTAGAGCGCCGAGTTGCCGGGGGTGATGACCAGGGCCAACATGGACCAGACTCCGCTCGGGATGATCAGGCCGGAACCGAACCCCCACGTGGCCGAACTGTTGTTGTCCCAGATGTAGCTCAATTGATCTGACGTCCCGTAGGCCAGACCATCGGTTCGCGTGGCCCCGGCGGTCCCGGCGCGCATGACCGCCAGCCCGGTCGCTGAATTCTCCGCGCCCAGGCTCGGATAAATCCATGCCACCAGCGTCACGTTCGTGTTGCCGGCCGGGAAAGCCGGCGTGGCTCGCGTCGTCACGAACGTATTCGTCAGGCTGCCCTGCACCGAGCCCAACGCGCCGTTGCCGGCGGGAAAGCCGGTGCAGCCCGGCGGTTGCGGGCCGGCCGCCGGCGCGAACGCGTCCACGGCGTTGCCCCCGCCATTGTCGGCATTCGTCCCGTAATAACCGTTAAACCCGCCGATAATGTCATAAGCCTCTGCCGTCCCAGTGGAAGGATCGTTCGTCTCGTTCAGCGGCCAAAACGCCACCGCCCCGTAGCCGGGCGTCAGCGCCACCGCGGCAAAGCTGTTCGCCGGCGGAGCCGCCGCCACCGCCAGCGCCACCACCCCGCCCGTCGCCGAATTGAGCGTGACGCCGTTCTCCGAATTGGTGAGGACCAGCCGGTAGGATCCCGCGTCGCTGGCGCCGAGGTTTGAGATGACCAGCGTGCCCGCTTGCGCGGCTCCCAACGCCACGGTTCTCGCGCCGGATATGTTGCCGCCGTTGTTCAAGTTGGTCCAACTGCTCCCGCTGTTCTTCTGCCAATAACCGCTGCACGGCGGCGTGCCCGTGCCGCTGGACGTTATGGTCGCCGTCAAGCCCGCCAGCAACTCCTCGCTCGGAAACGCGTTCGTCGCCGTGATCGCCGCCGGAATAAAATTCGTCATTATTCCCAGCGAAAAAACCGTGTCGAAGTTGGTCAACGGCACGCCGCCAAGAGTTATCCCAACCCCATAAGTCACCGCGCCAATCCCCCCGGCAGGCGTAATCAGGCACGGCTGCCCCCCGGCAAAAGGGCCGGGCCATGCCGCCGGTCCGCTTCCAATGTGGTTCGTCACCAGCGGGATTCCCATATAACCACTCCCGGAGGAAAGCCGGCCCCAGGTAAACGCATTCGTCGTGTTGGGACTCAACAGCACCAGGAAATTGCTGAAGCTCAACCAGTCCCCCACCGTCGTCACCGTCCCCGGCGAGGTGATAATCTGGCTGATCAGCGTCGCGTTGCTCCCCAACCCGCTGGCATCCGTCGTGCCGGAAATCTGATAAAAGCTGATCTGGTAGGCCTGCGTGGCGGTGGGCAAACCGGACCCGCTGCCATCGTTGCCGTAGCCTGTGGCCAGGCATTGCACAAACGCATTCGTCACCAGGTACCCGTTCGGGTTGCTCCCCGTGACAAACGTCGTCCCGCCAGGCCAGCCGGTGGCGTCCGTGTAATAATTAAATGGGCCGCTCTGGGAATTCTCATCCAGCGTGTTGGTCTGGCAAATGTCATTCGGCCCCGGCCGCGGCGGCGAGGCGCCGGGCGAGACGTCCGTCAACGTCGCCTGCCCCCGCGCCGTCTGCGACCACGCGGCCGCCAGCGCCATCAAGGCCCATGGACCCGTCCTCTTGAAAACAGTCAACAATAACATAATTCGCCATGCCTTCAGTCAGACGCGCGCCAACGGTGCCCCCCTGCAAGGTCACTTTGCAAACTTATCCAGCCATGCAATCGCCGTTTTGTAGAACAATTCCGAATTGAGCGGCTTGAGAATCCAGTGCCCTTCATCGGGAAAATACAGCAGCTTCGATTCAATCCCGCGGCGCTGCAAGGCGGCAAACATCGCCAGGCCCTCCGCCGCAGGGACGCGAAAGTCCATTTCGCCATGGGTGACCAGCTCCGGCGTTTTGAAATCCTTTGCATATCGGCCCGGCGAAAGAAAATCATAGAGTTCAGGATTCTCGTAAGGGGTTCCGCCCAGCTCCCACTCCGGGAACCACAACTCTTCGGTCACGTAGTAACCGGTGACTTGATCGAAGTCGCCGGCATGGGCCACCAAGGCCTTGAAGCGATCCGTGTGGCCCTGGAACCAATTGATCATGAACCCGCCAAAGGAGGCGCCCGCCGCGACCATCCTGTTCTTGTCCACATAAGGCAGTTTTTCGGCTGCGTCCGCCGCCAGCATCAGGTCCTTGAAGCACCGCCCGCCCCAGTCCTTCCGGATTTCATCCACGAATTGCTGACCATAGCCGGTCGAGCCGCGCGGATCCGGCATGACCACGACATAACCGGCTGCGGCATACATCTGCGGATTCCAGCGGTAGCCCCAGTTGTCTTCCCAGGACCCTTGCGGCCCGCCATGAACGAACAGAAGCATCGGATATTTTCTCCCTTCGTTGAATTGTGGCGGCTTTAAAATCCAAGAGTGAATTTTGGGTGTGTCGGTGCTCCTTTGCGCCGGCAGGATGGCGCCCACTTCACCCGGATCAATGAATCCCCTGGCCACAGCCGGGTCCACCTTGGGCCCCAAGGAGGAGGGGCTTCCGTCGTACCAGAATTCCTCGGCCGGATTCATGTCCAGCGTCGCCAGAAGGGCGTCGTTGTGACGGGTCAGTGCCGTCGCCTTTGACCCATCGGCGTTGGCCCGGTAGATCTCCGCCGGCTCATGCATCGAAGAGCGCGTGAACACGATGGCTCCTCCGTCGGGAGTGACTCCCAGATCGCCCGAAGAATGGCCGCCATAAACTCCTTTCACGCCGTCGCCGGAGAGGGAAACTTCAAAGATCGAGTTCCGTCCCCGGTCTCCGGAGACGATGTAGAGTTTCTTCCCATCCGGCGCCCAGGCAAAGGAATCCACCCAACGATCAAATCCCTCGGTCAGGTTGCGGTGCTCTCCGGTGGCCCGATCATAGAGCAAGAGCCGAAAGCGATCACTCTCATATCCCGGTCGGAACTGGGCGCGATAGGCGATGTACTTTCCGTCGCCGGAGTATTGCGGCGATCCGTCGTAGCCCGGATTGGTCGTAATCCTCCTCGTTTCTCCCGTGGCCGCATTCACCACGAACAAATCCGCATTGACGGAGCGCTCCTCGTGGGGGTCATGATTGGAGGCGTAACAAACTTCTTTGCCATCGGGCGAAAACACGTAGTCATCGGGACCGCCCAGCGAGAAGGGCGGGACATCGTAATCACCGGGTGTCAAATCCCGCGGCGGTTGCGAGCCGTCCACCGGCACGATGAACAAATGGGTTCGCTTGCCGTCCTTCCACTCGGTCCAATGTCGGAAGAGCAGCCGGCTGGCGAGATGCGCCTTGACCTTGGATTCTTCCACCGCCTTTTTCCGCGCCGCATTGCTCTCCAGCGCCTTCTGTGGATCGCTGTTATCGCATTCGGGATACACGTCCGAGGTGAACAGGAGATGCTTCCCATCCGGCGAAAACAGGACACCCCCCGCTTCGGTCGCCATCGCTGTCACCTTCCGGGCCTCCCCACCTTCCACCGGCAGCAGCCAGATCTGGGAAGTCCCGTCGCGCGTGGACACAAACGCCATCTCCTTTCCATCGGGAGACCAGCGCGGGCGGCTGTCCTCCTTCTGAGAGCGGGTCAGTTGTCGCGCCTGGCCTCCTCCCGTCGGCACGATCCAAATGTCCGCGTTCCGGCTGTTCTTTTCCTTGTCCACAACCGTGACAGAGTATGCCACCCACTTGCCGTCCGGGGAGATCTGGGGATCGGCGACCCGCCGGGCCTTCATCAAATCGTCGAACGTCAGTGAATGCTTCGAGGCTGCATTCAGGGAGCAAACTCCCGTGCCGAGGAAGGCCGCGATCAACAACGAGGTGCAAAGGATTTGGCGCATCAAGCATCCACAGGGGTCAGTTCCGCATAAACGCATAATTGTAAAACGAAGGGACAATCGCTAATCCCGCTTATAGCCGGGCGGCAATTCATCGCCGGGCAAAGGCGGGACCTTGGGCACTTTGGCCATGATGCGGTCAAACTCCGCCAGATTCGCCCGCTTGGCCCGCGCTTTCATGTCGTCACTGCCCCTGCAAGCGGCCGGTGGCGCAGAAAGCGCCAGGGCCACGATCTGGTCCATTGGAACCTGTTGGCGTTCCGCCGCCGCCCGCGCTTGACGCGCCAGATAGTACGGCACGTTTGCTTCAATTTCCGTCATTTCGTTTGCCTCAAGATTACCATGAATTCAGCCGGTCGGACCACTCGAATTCCGAATTGCGCGGCGCGGCTCACGTCCCGAACATGGTGCATCACAAGATACAGAACTTTCACGTCTCGCGCCAGTTGAATAATCGCCTCATCATCCGGGTGGGCGCACGACCCTGTGTTTTATTCGTTTATCCGCTTGACATGAACGGGCAGGATAGTAGGATCGGTTCACTGAAGAAACGGCCGAGCGTATGCCTGAACCAGCAAATCAGAGCCGGACTTTCAAAATACTCGCTGTGGTATTTGGCTTGGCGGGTGTGGTGTGGATCGTTCATGGCTTCTACAGCCCAAGGTACATCTTTTACCCTCTGATCGGCGTGGCCAATCTCGCCCTCGCCTACTTCTGCAAGAAAGCCAGCGCGTGAAAGGAACCGCCTTATGATCCGTCGCAGTCCGTTCCAGAACCAACGCGCCTTTACCCTCATCGAACTGCTCGTCGTCATGGCGATCATCTCCATGTTGGCCTCCATGCTCCTGCCGTCGTTAAGCTCGGCCAAGGAACAAGCCTTGCGCATTCAGTGTCTGAGCAACCAGCGGCAGGCTGGCATGGCCCTGAGAATGTGGTCGGATGACAACCGTTTGCGCTACCCTTGGGAGACCTCCGTGTCCAACGGCGGCACCCAGGGCTCGATCTGCGCGTGGGCGCATTTCTACGTCGTTCAATCGGAAATGGTGACGCCTAAAATACTGGCCTGTCCGAGTGATCGCGAACGCTATGCCGCCTTCGCGTTCGACGGCACCAATACCGGCTGCCTGATTTGGAATGGGAACTACGACGTCAGCTATTTCATCGGCCTGGATGCCACGGCCGCCCGCCCGGCCATGCATCTTCTGGGCGACAGGAATGTCACGGGACTGGAATCACAGAACTGTGCGGCCACCTCCGTCAACGGCATCGTCACATGGCTCATGCCGAGCAATCATCCGGGGTGGGACATGTCCATTCACCGCAATGCGGGCAACATCGCTTTGGCCGATGGGAGCGCGGGGCGGTTTGGGATCAGCGCGCTGCGGGTCCACAGCACGACGGCGGCGGCCAACACGGACGCCAATTGCGCGTTGAAACCTCTGCTCTGTCCTG
>JBEKUQ010000030.1:0-10297 GCA_049514835.1 Verrucomicrobiota bacterium
CCAGGGCCAGGATTTCGGAGAGGACTTTCAGGCTGCCACCCAGGGTGTTTTCGAGCAGATCGCGCTCGGCGGTGATGAGGTTATGCTGGGCCACGGCGGCTTCGAGGGTTTGGACCAGCTTTTCCGTGGGACAGGGTTTGTTGAGGAAACGGAAAATGCTCCCCTGGTTGATGGCCTCGACGGCGGTGGATTGGTTGACGTAGCCGGTGAGCATGACGCGCACAATGTCGGGGGCCATTTCGCAGGCTTTGGCCAGGAATTCCACGCCGCTCATTTTGGGCATGCCCATGTCGGCCACCACCACGGAGTAGTCGCGCCCCTGTTGCAGGGCGTCCAGGCCGGCGAGAGGGCCGATGGCCGTTTCGACTTCAAACCGCTGGTGCAGTTGGCGCTGGATGGCGGAAAGGACGTTCGGTTCGTCATCCACAAACAGAATTTTCTTCATGCGGCTTTCTCCTCTGGCTGGGCGGCCGGGTCCGGATGGATCGGCAACCGGATGGTGAAGATCGTCCCGATGCCTTCCTGGGTTTCAAAGGTCAGCGTGCCATGGTGGCGTCCCACAATGACGTTGCGGGCGATGGCCAGGCCCTGGCCGGATCCCTCCCCCACGGGCCGGGTGGTGAAAAAGAGATCGAAGACTTTGTCCCGGATCGCCTCCGGGATGCTGGTGCCGGTGTCGGCCACTTGAATTTCAGCCCAGTCGCCGTCGAGCCGCGTGGAAATGGTGATGGTGCCTTTTTGGCGGGGCTCGGCGCCAACCACCCCGGCGATGGCGTGCGCGGCATTGACGACCAGATTGAGGATGACTTGGTTGAGTTCGCCGGCCAGGCACGCCACGCGCGGCAGGTCGGGCTGGAAGTCCTTGACCAGCTTGGCCACATGTTTCCATTCGTTGGCCGAAACCACCAGGGTGCTTTCCACCGCCTGGTTGATGTCCACCAGAATTCTTTCCCCGCTGCCAGGATGCGAAAAATCCTTCATGGAATGGACAATCCGCGTGACGCTGTTGATCCCTTCCAGGGATTGTTCGATGGCCCGGGGCGTTTCCGCGATCAGAAAATCCAGGTCGCAGCCGCGGGCGGCCTTTTCCATCCCGGCGACCAGTTCCGGCGTCGCGCCGTTTTCCTGGAGGGCGCGCAGCAGGCGCTCGTGCTGGCGCAGCAGCGGCGCGATCCGGGCGAAGGATTGTTGCAAAAAGCGGATGTTGTCGCCGATGTACTGGGCGGGAGTGTTGACCTCGTGGGCGATGCCGGCGGCCAGATGCCCGACCGATTCCAGTTTCTGCGCGTGGCGGAGCTGGATTTCCATCAGCCGCCGACCCTGCTCGGCCTGCTTCTGTTCGGTGATGTCGTTGCCAAAGGCAATCAGTTCCACCGCCTGGCCGGTCTCGTCGCATTTGTTGAAGAAATTCCAATTGACAGTGCGTTTGTCCCCGGCCTTGGTGCTCAGCGCCATTTCATAATCCCGCACCGGGCCGTTTTGCAGCAGGGCCAAAAGCTCTTCGACCTGCCGGTATTCCCGCCCGGGATAAAACCGCCGCCACCAGTCCCGCCCAATGATTTCATCCGGCCGGTAGCCGGTGCATTTGCAGACCGAGGGGTTGACGAACGTGGCCAGGCCGGAGGGAGCGATGCCCGCGACCATGGCCGGGGTTCCCTTGATGATCTCGTCGTTGTAGTCCCGCTGCCGGCGCAGGTCCTCCTGCGCCCTTTTATACTGGGCGATTTTGTCCTGGAGAGACTCGTTGCTCTCCTGCAGTTTGGCGGTGCGCTCGGCCACCAGCTTCTGCAGGCGCTCCAGGTTGCTCTTGGCCTGGTTGAAGAGATTCCATTTTTCCGCCAGGGCGTAGGCCATCTGGCGCAAGTCCATCACGTTAAACGGCTTCTTCAGCGTGAGCAGACGGTCGGTGTGGCCGAAGCGCTTGATGATATCATGCCAGGTGAAATCGGAGTGGCTGGTGCAGATGATGATTTGCAGGTCGGAGCATTCGCGCCAGAGGTGGGCGATGGTTTCGATGCCGTCCCAGCCCGTTTGCATCCGCATGTCCACGAACGCCATGGCGTAGGGCCTGTTTTCCCCCAGCGCCTTTTGCAGGCAGGCCAGTCCCTGCTCCCCGCAAAAAGCGCCATCCACTTCGAAACGGGGAAACTGCGCCTCGGGCACGCCTTCCGCCGGCAGGACCAGGCCCGCCGGTTGCGAGCGCGCGGAGGGCAGGACGGCCTGCGTCAGCATATTGACGAAGACATGATGGATGCACGGGTCGTCGTCAATCACCAGCGTTCGATAAGGATGGGTGGCGCTCACGATTGGCGTCTCGCGGTTTGGCCCTATAAAATGCTTTCCAGGATGGCCGGAATCCGGGCCAGGCTGCGGTTCAGGCTCGCCACCCCGATGGCATGCTCGCCGTCGCTTTGGCCGGCAAACAGTATCTCCCATCCGGCGCACCCCGTCCAACTGTCCTCCGCCACCTCGGCGTGGTTGCCGCTGTGCCCAATCTTGGCGTGGCGGACCATCAGATCGGCCACCTGCACCGCCGCCACCGTTTTGCAGTGGCTGGGCGACGCTTCCGGATGATGATGAAATCGCGCAACCTGGATGAAGAGCTCCGGCAGACGTTGCTTCTGCAAATAAAACGCGCCCAGTTCGGCGTGGTCCATGCCCAGAATCTCCTTTTCCTTCTCCACCAGGTCCCCCTGCTGCTCCGCCGGCGCATGATAAATGGCCCGGAAGTGCTCGGGAAAAACCGACGACATGACGATCTTGCCCACGTCATGCACCAGCCCCGAAACATAATCGCTCTCCCCTTCCGGCGATTTCACCAGGTCCACCAACTCCCGCGTCAGCAGCGCCGTGCCGATGCAATGCCGCCAGAACTGCCGCCAGGCAAAGCGCCGGTCCTGCGTCAGTTTCTGGAAGTCCTCAATGATCGGCGTCACCATCGCCAGTTGGCGGATTTGCCGTACCCCCAGAAAAAAAACCGCCTCCTCGATGTTCTTGATCGGATTGGCCAGGCCGTAATAAACCGAATTGACCAGGTGCAACAGCCGCGAGGTCAGGCTGGGGTCCCGCCGGATGATCTCCGCAATCTGCGTGGTGTAGCGCTGGTCGGCGCTGAGCAGTTCCTTCAACGCGCTTTCGATGCTGGCCAGCGATGGCAGACACGGCGCGCCGTTCAGCCGGTGCTCGATTTGTTTGTAATCCAACGGGCGGCAGCCCAACTTCGGCCGATTTGACAATGAAATCATCACATCTTTATCGGAAGAAACCGCCAGGAGTTTAGAACGGACTAAAGCCGGGCCGGAAGGCAGACCCATGCCCTCGTGGGCATTTCTTTTTTCGGCAAGTCGAGTTGGCGATGCCATGCTTTGCCTTTTCGGACGGCTGAATTGAGAATTGTTCATTGAGAATCCGTCATGGGTCATCGCTCGGAGAGTTCCTGGGGCGTCATGCCGATGCTGCTTAAATGACAGATGACAAATCCTCAATGACCAATTCTCAACCGCTCTGAAACTCCGAAACCTTTCCCCGGCGGAAATGAGCCAAACAAGTCCAATGCACCCGCCCCCTCCTCAAGTTTTTGCCCGGGCCGCCGATACCCTCTGTAACTGAACAGGAGCATTTCTTGATGTTTGCACGTTTGCGCCATTGGGCCGAAGGGGGGGCCGCTCTGCTGGGCCTCGCCTTCGCCGTTTCGGCCAGCCCCGGCTATTTGCCGGCCGTTGGTCCCGCCCCCTTGCGCTTCCGTCCCGCCGCTCCGCCCGCGGCCATTCTGGTCAAAATGCCCCTCCCGCCTCCCGATCCGCCTCCCTCCGCGCCGCCGTCCACCGCCTCCATTCCGCCCGCGGTCGCTGCCACTCAGGCCAAAACGAACGCCCCTGCCGCCGGCCCATCCTCCGCCACCGTGCTCTTGACAGCCACCAACAACCCGGCCGCCCCGGAGGCCGCTCCCCCGGGCTCCGATCCGAAAATCTCTCCGCAAATGCTCCTCAAGTACTTCACGCCCTCCACCAACGGCGTGTCCGGCGGGATTTTCGCGCCGCTGGATTTCGCCCCGCCGCCCGCCGCCAAACCCCCTTCCAGCACGGCCACTTTTTCCACCCAGCCCAACTAGCGCCGCCACCCCATGACACGCCTGACCTGCCCATTCCTTTTCTGTTGCGCCTTCGCCAGCCTGACGACGGCGGGCCTGGCCGATCTGTCAAACACAAATTCAACCGCCCCCAACGACGCCCCCACCCCCCGCCTCCTGGCCGATCAGCCCTCTGCCCCGGGCGCCGCCCATCCCCCGGCTCCCGCCGCCCCCCCCGGCCCGCCGGACTTTGCCGGCGCCAATTCCACCCTGGCCTCCGCGGCCAATGAGCCTGAGTCGGACACCAACCTGGAAATCAAACTTCAACTGGCCCGGCGCGAGCGCCACGACAAAAGCTTCGTGGCCGCCGCCCAAGTTCTGGAAAGCATCCTCAAGACCAACGCTCCGCCTCCCCTGCAACGCCAGGCCTTGTTCGATCTGGCCGAGGTCATGCAGGACGACGGGCAATCGGCCAGGGCCCAGCAGATTTGGTCCCAGTACCTTCAACTCTATCCCCAGGACCCGGCCGTGCCCGACGTCCTGCTGCGGCAGGGGTTGCTTTACCGCAAGATGGGCGTGGATGGGTTCGCCATCTCCAAGTTCTACGCCGTCATGTCCACCGCCCTCAAATTGAAGCTCGACAACCTCGCCTACTACAAAAAGCTGGTCGTCCAGGCGCAGACCGAAATCGCCGACACCTATTATCTGGACTCCAAATTCGACGAGGCGGCGGACTTCTTCAGCCGCATCCTCAAGAGCGGCGACGCCGAGGCCAATCGCGAGCAGTTGGAATGGAAACTCATCCGCTCCCTCTCTTACCTCACCAACCACACCGAGACCATCGCCAAAGCCCAGTCCTTCCTCAGCCGGTTTCCCAATTCCCCCAACCTCCCCGAAGTCCGCTTCCTCCTGGCTCGCGCCCTCACCAACATGAAGCGCAATCCCGAGGCCATGCAACAAGTCCTCCTCCTCCTCCAATCCCAACAGGACAACGTGAGCAGGGACCCCGAAACCTGGGCCTACTGGCAGCGGCGCGCCGGCAACGAAATCGCCAACCAGCTCTACAAGGAAGGCGACAACGTGGACGCCCTCCAAATCTACCTCAGCCTGGCGCAACTGGACCCATCCCCCCTCTGGCAGGTGCCGGTCCTCTACCAGGTGGGCATGGCCTATGAGCAGTTGCAACAGTGGCAGAAGGCCACCGACACCTACACCCGCATCCTGGACCGCCAGAAACAACTCAACACCAACAACACCCCTGCCCTCGCCTTGGTCCTGGACATGGCCCAGTGGCGCAAGGATTACATCGCCTGGTTGCAGAAAGCCAGATTCAACAGCCTCGCCCTCCGGCCGCTGGAGCCCGCCGGCCCGGCCTCCCCGGCCATGCCTTGATTCCCCATTTTCATTCACCCTTCACTCCATTTCACCATGCCCCTCCACCAGGATCTTGTCCAAGAACTCAACTCCCACCTGGCCCTCTGCCGCGAGCTCCTCGCCATCGCCGAAGGCGAGGCCCAGGCCCTCCGCCGCGCCGACCAGCCCTCCCTCTTTGAATTCTGCCAGCTAAAAAAGAACTTGCTTCCCCGCCTCAATCAGACGCTAGATAGCCTGCGAAAGCATCGCGTGCAATGGCAAAGCTTAAGTTCCGACGAACGCGCCCGGCATCCCGAAGTCGGGCCGCTCCTGCGCAAAAACCAGGACCTGGCCATGAAGTTCATTCTTCTTGACCGGGAAAATGAGCAGGGGCTGCTCCGCCGCGGCCTGATCCCGCCGCGCCAACTGCCCTCCGTCCACCGGCAGCGCCCGCATTTCGTCGCCGAACTCTACCGCCGCCAAGGCGCGTCGTGAGCTCTCTCCGACATGCCGATTGATAAAATCATCGTGGTGGAGGACGATCTGATCGTCCGCCGCAACCTGGAACAACAACTGCGCCAGCACCGTTACGAGGTCGCCTCCAGCGGCACCCTGGCCGGCGTCCGCGAGTTGATGGAGCGCGACACCTTCGACCTCCTCTTCCTCGATGTCCGCCTGCCCGACGGCGAAGGCACCGACCTGTTGCGCGAACTCCAGTCCCAGCCCCAAAAACCCCTCGTCGTCATCATCACCGGCTTCGGCTCCGTCGAATCCGCCGTCGAATGCATGCGCAACGGCGCCTTTGACTACATGCTCAAGCCCTTTTCCTCCGACCAACTGCAGGTCGTCCTGAAAAAGGCCGAGAACTTCAACCAGCTCCTCAAAGTCAACCAATACTTCAACCACGCCGAGGTGGATGAGACCGGCTTCGAACTGCTCGGCAAAAGCGCGGACATGGAACAACTGCGCCAATTGATCCGCAAAGTCGCCCGCACCCAGGCCACCGTCTTGATTGCCGGCGAGAGCGGCACCGGCAAGGAGCTGGTCGCCCGCGCCCTCTACCGCCAAAGCCCGCGGGCCAGCGCCCCCTTCATCAGGGTCAATTGCGCCGCCGTGCCCGAAAACCTCATTGAAAGCGAGTTCTTCGGCCACGAAAAGGGCGCCTTCACCGGCGCCGTTTCCAAGCGCGAAGGCCGCTTTGAACTGGCCCACAACGGCACCATCCTCCTCGACGAAGTCAGCGAAATTCCCCCGCAGCTCCAGGCCAAGCTCCTCCGCGTCCTCCAGGAACGCGAACTGGAACGCGTCGGCGGCAACCGCACCATCAAAGTGGACGTGCGCGTCCTCGCCACCACCAACCGCCGCCTCGAAGAAAGCGTCGAGCGCAAGGAATTCCGCCAGGACCTCTTCTTCCGCCTCAATGTCGTCCCCATCCACGTCCCCCCCCTCCGCCAGCATAAGGAGGACGTCGCTTTCCTGGCCCATCAATTCATGCCCCGCTATGCCCGCAAACACGGCGTGCGCGTCCATGGCATCGCCGACTCCACCCTCGCCGCCTTGGAAGCCCATCATTGGCCCGGCAACGTACGCGAATTGCAGAACGTCATCGAGCGCGCCGTCATCCTCTGTGGCGATGGCGGCCAGTTGGAACCTGAACACCTCGGTTTCTCCAGCTCCGCCCCCGCCGCCCCGCCCCCGCCCGCCCCCGCGCCCTCCCTCGCTTCCAACGCGCCCGCCGCCGCCGCCCCCGCCGGCGAATTGATTTCCCTGGCCGAGGTGGAGAAGCACCACATCCTGGCCGCGCTGGAAAAGACCCGCCAAAACCGCACCCATGCCGCCAAGCTCCTCGGCATCAGCATCCGCACCTTGCGCAACAAGCTCAACCAATACGGCGTCAAGGGCAAAGACGCCGAGGCCGGCGAAGCCGGCGGCCCGGCCGCCTAGGGCCCCGCCTTCATGCCTAATGATTCCATAGACATTATTGACTTCATTTATGCCCATTTTTCGATTGCTATACTGCTGGCTTTTTTCTAAGGTCGTGCCATTCAGCTTGTATCCCGAAGCCGAACGTTCGGTTTAATCATGCCCTGCACACGGGCTGCCGCGCGCCACAATGGGAAACAGTAAAGTTATATGTCAGCAAAACTATTCGTCGGTAATCTAACCTTCACCGCGACCGAAAACGACTTGCAGGATCATTTCGCGCAAGCCGGCGTCGTGGTCTCGGTTAACATCATGCAAGACCGGATGACAGGTCGTTCTCGCGGTTTTGCCTTTGTCGAAATGTCCTCCAAGGAAGACGCCGAAAAGGCCATCCAAATGTTCCACTCCAAAGACTTTCAGGGCCGCCCCTTGACCGTCAATGAAGCGCGCCCCCGTGAAGAACGTCCTCCCGGCGGCGGCGGCGGCGGCGGCTATCGCGGCGGCGGCGGCGGCGGCGGCGGCTATCGCGGCGGCGGCGACCGCCGGGGCGGCGGCGGTGGCGGCGGCGGCGGCGGCTATCGCTGATCTTTTGTCAATTATCTGATCCTCCGCGCGGGCGGAGGCTCCCTTCCGCCTTGTCAGACGAATTTGCCTGGATTCAATATACTCCTTGGATCCAGGCTTTTCTTTATCTGCCCGTGCAAGGACCGCAACGCCGGCGAGGCGGCCAGCGGCCACCACGGCTTCTTGGCCAGCCCAATGCCGTGCTCCCCGGTGATCACTCCCCCCCACTCCCCCACCTGCCGGAACAATTCGTCCTGCACCGTCCGCCCGCGGGACAGCGCGTGCGGCCACTTTCGGTCATACATCACGTTGACATGAATGTTCCCGTCGCCTGCGTGGCCGAAGCAGGCCAGGGGCAGCCCGGATTCCTTTTGGATTCGGGCGGTGAAGGCAAAAAGGTCCTCCAGCCGGCCGCGCGGCACCACAATATCCTGGTTCAGCTTGATCAGCCCGGTGTCGCGCAGGGAAAATGAAAACTCGCGGCGCAACTGCCAAAGCTCCTCGCATTTCTCCCGGCCATAAGCGCGCCGCAGCAGCCGGGGGTCGTGCGCGCGCAGCACTCTTTCCAGGGCGGGAATTTCCCCGCGGACCGATTTCTCCTGGCCATCCAGTTCCACCAGGATCATCGCCCCCAACCCATCAAGCTCTTTGCTCCCGGTCCTCCGCCGCGCCGCCGCCAAGGTGAATTGATCGGCGATTTCCAGCGCCGACGGCAAAAAACCCGCCGCGAAAATGCCCCGGATGGCGCGGGCCGCCGCCGCCATGGTTTCAAACCCCGCCACCAGCAGCCCCTGATACGGAGGCAGCGGCAGCAGCTTCAACGTCGCTTCCGTCACCACCCCAAGCAGCCCCACCGAGCCGACAAACAACCCGGTCAGATCAAACCCGAACTTGTTCTTATGCGTCCTTCCGCCCAGCCGCACCGTCGCCCCGCTGGCCAGGACCACTTCCAAACCCAGCACAAAATCGCGCGTCACACCGTATTTGAGGCAGCGGGGTCCGCCCGCGTTGGTGGCAATGTTGCCCCCAATCGTGCAATCGGCCCGGCTCGCCGGATCCGGGGGATAATAAAGCCCCTTCTTTTCCACCGCTTCCTGCAAGGTTTGCAGGATCACCCCGGGCTGCGCGACCGCGACAAAATCGCCGGCGCTAATCTCCTTGATGCGCTTCATCCGCGCCAGGGACAGGACAATGCCGCCGCGCGCCGGGACGCAGCCGCCAACGTAGCCGAAGCCCCCTCCGCGCGCCGTCACCGGGATGCCGTGGCGGCTGGCAAAGCGCAGCACCAGCGCGACCGATTCCGCTCGGCGCGGCAGAACCACCGCGTCCGGCACGCGCGAGGCAAACCACTTGTCGCCGGAATTGGCCTCGCGTGAAGCCGCGTCCAGGCGCAGTTCGCCCGGCGGCAGCAGATTTTCCAACTGCCGCAGCGGGCCTTGCCAGGGAGAATTCACGAATCGGAGGAATCCTGGTACTTCAGCAGCGCCCGCGCCTCTTCCGCCTCCTCCTCGGGCACCTGCAGCAACACCCCGCCGGCGGCCAGGCCCGGGATGACATCCTCGTTCTTCACATTGACTGTAAAGTCGGCCGATTCCAGGCGCCCGCGGATCAACTCCGCGTCCCCTCGATCCAAAGTGGTATAAACGGTGACGAATTCCATGCTCGGAACATCGCACCGCAAGACGCAAAACTCAAGCCGGCAAAACTCAAGCTCAAGTGCCGGATGGCAACGCGTCACCTGCTCCGGGTCGGGCGGGCAGTCCTCTGCCCGCCGCATGACGGTGGTGCGATGCTCATTCCTCCGTTCTCCTCTTCTCACTTTAACTGCGCCGGATTGTGAATCTCGGCGAAGATGATGACCCCCGCCCCGGTCTGGAGCAGGCTCAGGACCTTCACCGTGGCCTGCTGCCCAATCAGCGCCTGGCCCTGGTTGATCACCACCATCGTGCCGTCGCTCAGATACCCGATTCCCTGGCCCTTGTCCTTGCCTTCCCGCACGATCCGCAGCGTGAAAATCTCCCCCGGCAGAATGACCGGCTTGAGCGCGCTGGCCAGCGCGTTGATGTTGAAATGCGGGACCGATTGCAGCTCCGCCACCTTCCCCAGGTTGTAGTCGTTGGTGTACAACTTGGCTCCGAGGTTGCGCGCCAGCCGCACCAACTTGGCGTCCACCTCCGTTTCTTCCGGAAAATCGGCTTCGTGGATCTTTACCTCGTTGCGCTTGTTTTGCTGCAGCCGGGTCAGCATCTCCAGTCCGCGCCGCCCGCGCGCCCGCACGATCGGGTCGTTCGAATCGGCGATCTTTTGCAGTTCGTGCAGCACGAAACGCGGCACCACGATCATCCCCTCCAGAAAACTGGCGTCTATCAGGTCGGCTATCCGCCCGTC
>JBEKUQ010000031.1:0-10147 GCA_049514835.1 Verrucomicrobiota bacterium
CACCGCGAACGTCGCCGCCTCGATCCGGTCGGGAATCACCTCGTGCTCCGCCCCGTGCAAACGCTTCACCCCGCTGATCCGCACCGTGGGACTGCCCGCCCCCGAAATCTTCGCGCCCATGCTGTTGAGGAAATTGGCCAGATCCACCACCTCCGGCTCGCAGGCCGCGCTTTCGATCACCGTCACCCCCTCCGCCCGCGCCGCGGCCATCATGACGTTGGCCGTCCCCAGCACGGTCGGCCCGCAGCGCCCGCCCAAAAACAAATCCGCCCCCTTCAACTTCTTCGCCCCCGCGCGAATGTAACCGCCGTCAATCCTGATTTTTGCCCTCAGCGCCTCCAGCCCCTTGAGATGCAGGTCAATGGGCCGCGCCCCGATGACGCAGCCTCCCGGCAAGGAGACCACCGCCTCGCCGCGCCGCCCCAGCAGCGGGCCCAGAATGCAAATCGAGCCGCGCATCTTGCGGATCAAATCATAATCCCCCAGGCCCTTCACCCGCGCCGCCCGCACCGTCAGCGTGCTGCCTTGCCGTTTCACCTCCGCCCCCAGCGAGGTGAGAATTTCCCCCATGAAATCCACGTCGCTCAATTGCGGCGCCCGCCGGATCACGCACGGCTCCTCCGTCAGCAGCGCCGCCGCCATGATCGGCAGCACCGCGTTCTTCGCGCCGCTGATCGTCACCTCTCCCCGCAACGGCACTCCGCCTTTGATGACAAAGCTGTCCATAATAAAAACCGTTCCGCGGCGCGCCCGCCCTCACCCCGTTCCACGGCGCGCAATCAAAATTCTCGGTCGTTGATTGTAATCCGCCTCGATCGCCTCCACAATCCAGTTCTCTTGCCGGAAAATTTCCGCCGTCCCCTCCGCGCCCTCGTCGTCCAGTTCCAGCATGAGCCGTCCGTCGGCCTCCAGGAATGCGCCCCCTTCCGCCGCGATCCGCCGGTAAAAATCCAATCCGTCCGCTCCGCCGTCCAGCGCCCGGCGCGGCTCATGCTCCCGCACCTCCGGCTCCAGTTCCTCCATCCGCCCCGTCGGAATGTAGGGCGGATTCGACACGATCAAATGGAAACGCGCCGGCGCCGGCAGCGCCGCGAAAAGGTCGCCCTGGTGAAACTCGATGCGGGCCTTGTGCCGCGCCGCGTTGGCGCGCGCCACCGCCAGCGCCTGGCCGCACACGTCGCTGGCGTGAATCGCCGCCGCCGGCACATTCACCGCCAGCGCAATCGCCAGGCAACCGCTGCCCGTGCCCAGGTCCAACCCGGCCGGCGCGGCATGGCGGACGCCGCATTCCTTTAAAAAATTCCAGGCCCGTTCCGCCAGCAACTCCGTTTCCGGCCGGGGAACCAGCACGTGCTCATTGACCGCAAGCTCCAGACCGCAAAACGCCGCCGAACGGGTGATATGCTGAAGCGATTCCCGCCGTCCGCGCCGCTGCACCAGCGCCCGCACCGCCTCCAACTCCGCCGGCGTCAGCGCGCGTTCAAAATTCAAATAGAGCTTCATCCGCGGCATTTGCAGCGCGTGCGCCAGCAGATGCTCCACCTGCAACCGCGGCGATGCCACCCCCTTTTTCGCCAGAAAATCCGTGCTCCGCTGGATCACTTCAAGAATCGTCATCGGCCTATTCCATTACCTTTCACGCCGACAAATCAACCACACCAACCAGTCCCTGTCACGCCCCATTGCCTCCGCCTCTTAATCTTAATCCTAATCTTAATCTCCCCGTTCCCACCCCCATTGCCCGCCCTCCCGCAGGGCAGCCATCCTGGCTGCCGGTTCAGGCGGCATCCTGCCGCCCTTCCAATGGCCAATAACAAATTCTCAATGACCAATTCTCAATAACGCCCGACAATTCCACCGCCGCCCCCTTCCTTCCATTCTTCATTTTGCATTTCCCCTTTCCTTCAACAAACAGCCAAGCCAGTCGCAAGCTTGCCGTGAGACGGCGGACGATTCTCCCTCTCCTGGAGGAGAGGGCCGGGGTGAGGTCGAGCCACGACTCTGATCTGCGTTTTATGGTTGACGCGGCCCCTCACCCTGGCCCTCTCCCGCGGGGAGAGGGAACAGCAACCGGCTGTCGTTGGTTGTCGGTTGGCTGGCCGCCCAATGCAGTCGCGGGTTTTCAGTTCGACGGCGGACGATTCTCCCTCTCCTGGAGGAGAGGGCCGGGGTGAGGTCGAGCCCCTCAACTGATTCTCCCTTCAGAGCAGCGTAGCCGTCTCGGCTGCGATTCTAGCGGCGTCTCGCCGCCGCCGTTTCCATTTTGCATTTCCCAGAACCGTGCAGAGCCGCCCCCGTTGCCTTTCAATCCGCAGTCGAGTTCCAAGCACCCTGGTGTTGCCCCAAAACCAAAGGCACATCCAGCCATCGGCCCTCCCGTTTCACTCCAATGACACCGACTTTGAGGACGATGGCATCCAATTTGGCGGTGAATTTTCCCGCGCCAACCGGAAGCCGCAGGCGAACCTTTGTTCCGCGCCGCAGTGTGGACGTGTCAATACTGTAGTCCCATTGATCCCCTTCCTGTTTCCAGGTGACAGAGACCGGGCCAAATTCGGTCCCCACCGTGCCGGAGGCCCGCGTCAAATCGCCCAAACGCGGTTCAATCAGCACGGCCTTGTTCCGCGCCGGTCCGTCCAGCCGCACGCCGAGCACGTAAGAGCTCAGGAAGTAAGCCGGGAACATGCCGTAGCACTGCGCTTGCGATCCCCAGGAGTGCAATCCCTCGAAGGTCGCCTCGTAACGGCTTTCCGCCATGTCCTTCCATTCCGCGCGCTCCTTGTTCAAAACCGCCAGGTCTTGCCCCGGCTCATCGGCGGCGTATTGCTGCTTGAAAAAGTAATGATACTGCATGATGGCATTGTCGGTCGGCGCGTGCGCCATCAAAAACCGGGTCACGCTCGGCCGGCGATTTTGCGGAACAATTCCCTGGTCCAACGCAAAGAGCGCCGCGTGCAGGGTCGGTTCAATCAGATTGTTTTCAACCTTCAACTTGAGCGGACGATAATCGGAGGCCTTTTTCGCGGCGGCCAAATCATAATAGCCCGCGTCATAAGTCCCGGCGGTTTCATTCCACAGCACCGTGTTGATCGCTCCGGCCAGGTCTTTGGCGGCGCGGTCGAATTTTCGCGCCTGCGCCTTTTCTCCAATGAGGTTGCCCAGAAAGGCCGCGTCCGCGAGCGCGCGGCAGATGAAGGCATTGAGCGCCGTGCCTTCGCAAGTTTGATAGCCGACCGGATTGCCCCACACCACCCATTCGCGGGCCGGCACAAGGCCGCGCGCCGAGCGGCGGTCGAGAAAATAATTCATCTGCGAGACCACGGCCGGCCAGATTTCGCGGATGACTTCCGTCCGCCCGCAGCTTTCGTAATACCGTCGCGCCCCCTCGACCCAATCACACGCGCGGTCCTCCATTTTTGCGTGGAGGTCGAAACGATCCGAACAGGTATGCGCCTTCACCCAGCCGTCGGGCTGCAAGGTGCAGGCCGTGCGCCGCAGCATCTCCTCCAATAAACGCGGGTCGGAAAACACCGTGCTTCCGTCCGCCGCCCGTCCGGTCATGGCCACGCGCGTCACGTCAAAGGCGGGCGGATCACAATCCATCCACTCCACCCGCTCGCGGTCGGTGCAGTCCACATAAGCATCCTCACTCGTAATTTCCAATCCGCGCGCGCACGTTTTCCAAAGCCGGTTCAACAAGGGATCGCTGCAATCAAAGGTCCCGATTTGATCGAACGGATAGAGCCGTTCCACGAATCTCACGCTCTGCAAAGTGACCCGTCCGCTTTTCACCCGGATGCCGCCTTCGAAAATCGAGTGCGTGTCCGTGGAAAGATAAGTCTGTTTGCCGGCGCGGCAGGTGATTCTTGTGGCGGGCGAATAGGTCAGTTCCAGAACGCTGCCTTGGTCCGCATCCATTTCAATCTGTGTATAGGCCAGCACCAGCCGGGGAAACTGGAACGAAACTTGTTCACCGGCTTTGAGCGTGACCGGCCAATTCAGTCCGGCCTGCCAGCCCGGTTCGACCGGGGTCTCGCGCAGCAGGGGAATGCGCCGCGCCGTGAACGCGCCCCATGTATTCTGCGCCACCGGTTGCGCCGGAGCCCACGCGCGGTCGTCGTAACCCGGCAACGTCCAGTCGCCGTCCTCCACCCGCGCGTCCACCACATCATAGACATTGGGCCAGTCGGTTCTCGCCTCGCGATACCGCGTCTTGTCACTCCACTTCCAAGTGCCATCCGTGCCGCCAAAGCTCCGGCCGCCTTGCAGCAATTGCGCCGTCAAACCCGGCGCATGTCGGCGAATTTTCCCATTGCTGATGCGCGCGGTGACCAGCACCGCCATCACATTATCCCCGCCATGCAAGCTCGCCGTGATGTCCATCGCATCATATTCGGGCGCCTGCGGTTCAAAACGCGCCGGACCGCGCTGCACGTAGCGGCCATTGACCCAAAGCACATAACGGGCATCGGCAAAAATCTGCAGCGTGACCTTGCTCTGCGCGTCCGCCAGTTGAAAATGCTTCCTGAAAGCGACGCAAGCTCCGCTTTTTTGATCGGCATCCGGTTGTCCCGACCAAATCAATGAAGAAGACAGCGCCGTACCGTCCGAAGTCCAGTTCACAGACCCCGACCTGCATCCTGCGATCAGGATTCCCACCAGCGCCACCGGAACGATTTTGCGGAAAGCGAATTTCATATTTCCTGTTGTGCTATATTGACTACTACGCGATTGGCCGCAATAATCAAAAGGATCCGCCATGCCACTGTACGAATATGAATTGTGCGAGGGAAATTGCCCGGTCTGCCAGGGGCGCTTCACTTTGCGCCGTCCGCTCGACGCGCCGGAACTGAAGGTCTGCCCCGCCTGCCGCCGGCCCGTGCGCAAAGTCTTTTCCTCCTTCAACACTCCCCGCTCGCTCTCCATTTCCGACGCCAAGAAGGCCGGCTTCACCGTCCTCAAACGTGTCAGCAAAGGTGAATACGAGCGGCAATAAAGGCGCCGCTGAATCTCCGGCAGGGCTCGGAGTGCGGGCGGGGCTGAGCCGCTTTCTTGATCTTAATCCTCATCTTAATCTTAATCCAGACGAATGGGCAAACGAGATTAAGATTAGGATTAAGATTAAGATTAGGAACCGACACCCAATAAAGTGAAAAGCGCCGCTTCCCTTCCCCGCTCCGGCCAGGACTGGCTGACGCCGGGCCGGTTTGCCGTCCTGCTGGCGCTGATGATTTTTTTTCCGTTCCGCGAGGTGCTGCAAGGGGGGCAGACCTTCGCCGTGCGCGACTTCGGGCTGTTCAGTTATCCGGTCGCCAGTTATTTCCGCGACAGTTTTTGGCGGGGCGAATGGCCGCTGTGGGATCCGCTGAGTTGTTGCGGCACGCCTTTTCTGGCCCAGTTGAACACTCTGACACTTTATCCGCCCTCGCTGATTTATCTGCTGTTGCCGCTGCCCTGGGCGCTGCCATTTTTTTGTTTGCTGCATCTTTTTCTCGGCGGCCTGGGCATGTATTTTCTGGCGGCGCGCTGGAGCGGTTCGCGCCTGGGCGCGGCGGTGGCCGGGACCGTCTTCGCCTTCAACGGCCTCTCCCTCAATTTCCTGATGTGGCCCAGTCATATCGCCACCTTCGCCCTCATGCCGTGGGTGATCTGGCTGGCCCAGGATGCCTGGGAATGCGGCGGGCGAAAAATCATCCTGGCCGCGCTGGCCGCGGCTTTTCAAGTGTTGGCCGGCGGCCCGGAAACCATCCTGTTCACCTGGCTCATTCTTCTCGCGCTGGCGGCGCTGGCCTTTGGCAAGGGAGCTCGCCCTGCCTTTCTCGGCGGCATGTTGCCGCGTCTGGCTCTGGCGCGCCGTTTTTTTGCGGTGGGCTGCCTGGCCCTTGGTCTGGCGGCGGCGCAATTGCTCCCCTTCATTGATTTGAGTCTTCATTCCAACCGCGGCAATCAGTTTGGCGATGCCGCCTGGTCCATGCCGCCGTGCGGCTGGGCCAATTTCCTGGTGCCGCTTTTCCAAACTTCATCCTGGCAGCAAATCATCCAGCAAGAGCACCAACACTGGACCTCCTCCTATTATGCCGGGATCGGCGCCGTTTTCCTGGCCGTGATGGCCTTGGGCCGCGGCCGCTCCTGGCGCGTCTGGCTGCCCGGCGTCCTGTTGGGGTTGAGCCTTGTTCTGGCGCTGGGCGACAAAGGCTTCCTGTTCACGCCGCTGCGGCATTTTTTCCCATTTCTGGGTTTGTTTCGTTACCCGGTGAAATTCGTTCTGATGGCGATTTTCGCCCTGCCGCTGCTGGCGGCGGCGGCCATCGCGCATTACGAGAATTGGAAACCGCATTCGCCGCGCTGGTGGTGGCCGGATCTCGCCTGCGGCGGTCTGCTCCTGGTCCTGATTGGCTTGATCCTCTGGTTTGCCCGCCAATGGCCTGCCGGCGAATTGCCGTGGACGACGGTGGCCGCCAACGGATTGGGACGGGCCGGATTCTTAGTTTTGATAATCGGCCTGGTCTATCTTCTCGCCATCCGCCCGTCCTGGCGCGGGTGGACCGGACTGGCCCTGCTGGCGGTGTGTTGGCTGGATGTCCTCACCCATGAACCCTGGCAAAACCCCACCGTGGAGCCTTCTATTTACCAGCCTGGTCTGGAAAGTCTCCTCAAGCCGGGACCGGTCATGGCCGGGCAATCCCGCATTATGATATCACCCTACTCCGCTCGTAAGATGTACTACAATTCCTCCCATTCCGTGGCGACCGACCTTCTCCTCGATCGCGCCGTCTTCCTGGCCGACTGCAATCTGCTGGACGGCGTGCCCAAGGTGGACGGCTTCTTCTCCCTTTACCTGCGCCATATTGACAGAGTTCTGTCCCTCTTCGACACCAACTCCGCCGCCAGGCTGGCCGGATTGGAGGATGTCATGGCGGTTTCCCAGACCATTGCGCCGGGAAAAGTTTTCGACTGGGTGCCGCGCCCTTCCGGCCTTCCGTGGTTCTCGGCCGGGCAGGCGCCGGTCTTCGCCAGCGAACCATCAACCCTGCAAGCTCTGGCCGACCCTCGCATTGACTTCCACAAAACCGTTTACCTGCCGCTGGAAGCCCAATCTTCCGTCACCGCCCAACGCCAGGAAGAGGCGCGGGTGGTCGTCGCACAATTCGCCCCCGCCAAAATCGTCCTGGAAGTCCAGGCCCCCGCTCCGGCGATGATTACCATTTCGCAGGCCTGGTATCACAACTGGAAAGCCCGCGTGGACGGATTAGATGTGCCATTGTGGCGCGCCAACGAGGCCTTCCAAGCCGTCCAAGCCCCGGCGGGCCGGCACCAGATCACCTTGGTTTACCGGGACCTGGCCTTCCGCTGGGGAGCGGGCCTGTCCGTGCTGAGCCTGATCGCCTGCGCGCTTTGCTGGTGTTGGTTTGGGGCGACCAAGGCCCCGCCCACTGTCTGACGGATCGGACGGATTGGACGGATCTGACCCGTCCTCGACGCCCGGAACGTCAAACGCATCGCGTGGTTTGGGCGCGGATGGGCGCAAATCCCGAAGCGCCCAAAGCTTGGTGCTTGCATGGGAACGGAACCTGCTATAATCTCTGTGCGCTCTAAACAAGCGCATTCGCGGCTTGCGGTGGGCAATTTGTGAACGCTATTGTCCTAATACTATACAGGCCCTCTGCACGGTTCACGGCGGCGAATCACAGAACACAAAGTATGCAGACCATGAAACATGGTCGGCGCGGGTTTACCTTGGTGGAAATTATGATTGTCGTCGCCATTATTGCCTTGCTGGCGGCCGTCGCAATTCCCAACATCTTGCACGCGCGCACGACCTCTCAAACCAAACTGTGCATTGACAACCTCCGGATGATTGATGCCGCCCAACAGCAGTGGGCGCTGGAAACCGGGGCCTTGGGAACCACCGTTCCAAAGGCCTCCAATCTCCAGCCCTACATCGGCCGGGGCAATGGGGAGCTTCCCATTTGTCCCAATGATCCGGGCCAGTCATTCGCCACCAGCTACACCCTGAACAACTGCCAGACCTCGCCCACTTGCCAGATCAACCCCACTGACCACAAGCTGCCCTAACGGCGGCCTTGGGCATTGGACAAATCGGCGAATCGGCCCGGCGCACAGTTCAGGAGCTGGCCAACGCTTCCCGCCACGCCACGGCGAGCAGCGCCGCCAGCGCCAGTGCGCCGGCCACGTTCACCCAGCCGCCTTGCCACACGGCGGGCCGCGCCGCGTTCAAGGCCAGGCCGATCACCGCCCCGGCCAGAAAACCGCCGACGTGCGCCGCGATGTCGGATCCCGGCGCGAACCCGATCAGCACCAAAATCAGGAACCCCGCCGCCGCCCCTCGCATTATCAAGATTCGCGCCGCGCGATATTTTCTCCAAAGTGAGAATGAATGGACCGAGAGCATTCCCAGCGCCCCCGTCACCATGCCCGACGCCCCTAGACTTTGGCTGTCATCTGAACGGATCAACAGGTCCAGGCCATTGCCCGCCGCCCCGGCAATAAACGCCGCCAGCATGGCCACCCCTGGGCCGTAACGGGCCATCGCCAGTCCCAGCAGCAAAAGCCCCGTCAGCGCGTTGGCCGCCAGGTGCGGCAAGTTTTCATGCAGCGTGATGGCGGTAAAAAGCCGCCACCATTGGCCCGCCGCCACCTTTTCGTTGTCCATTATTCCCGCCCCCTGCAACTGGGGAAACGCCACCATCGTCCAGTAATAAAACGCCGCCATCCCCGCCGCCCATACCACCGCGCCCCGGTGGAAGACCAGCCCCGAGCCCGGCAGCCGTTGTTTCCAGCGCCAGCCGCGATTCTCCGTCCGGTACTGCCCCAGGGCCGCCTGCGCTCTCTCGTAATCGCCCTCCTCCACCGCCAACCCCCAGCCGGCCTCGGTTCGCACGATCATCGCCTCGATTTCCTGGCTGGCCAGCACCAGGCTCCAGTCCATCACCTCTCTCCGGGACCGGGCCGGGATAATGCGGTTGGCGGCATCCACAATTGGACATTATCCCCGGAGGCTCTATCTTGAAACTGCAAAGTCGCTGCGCCACCTGGAACTGATTATGCTGCGCAACCTGTTATGAAAGTGATCCAGCCCAATTGCCGCGTGCAATTCACCGCGGATGACATCGCTTTTATCCTCGCCGTCCTGGCCAGGAAGGGCGGCGCCCCCTCCCTGACCGCGCTCCTGACCGATCCGGAAACCCGCGATTTGATTCTTGACAGCGACGCCCTCTTTCACGCCCTCCTCGAACAAGGCGGCTGCCTGCGCGTCTCCAGCCATTTCTATTTCTACGTCCTGGTGCGCCACGTCCTGCGCCAGGCCGGCATCCCCGACCGGCCGGTCGCCGATTACGTCGCCGAGATGCTGGCGGAATTCTCCCATGCCGAGCGCTCCCGCCTGGTCGCCCCCGGCCCGGCCGGCCCGCTGGATTATTTCTTCGACATGCTGGCCGCGCTCCAAACCGCCGACGACCGCGCCGCCTTCTGCCTCCGCGCCCATATCGGCAATCAATCCCTGTTCCTCTCCGGTGTTTTCCCGGATCGCATCCGCCACCGGGCCGAACGCCGCGCCTTTCCCGATCTGCGTTACTATGAGGAATTGGGCCGCGTCAATTTCCACGCCGCCAGCAGCCATCGCCTCGCCCGGCGCTACGATCTGGACGCCATTTTCGACACCCTTTCCTACCGCTTCACCAAAATCCGCCTCGCCTTGAACGATCTGGCCGAACGCGTCTTTTCCCTCGGCGATCCCGACCTGCCCTTAGCGCCGTTTTTCAAACCGGGCGCGCCATGATTCCCGCCATCCCCGCAGCGTCCTCACAAACACCGCATCCGCCTTCCGGTTGAAGACGCCGATGATCGAATCCCCGCGCTGGAGCGTCAGCGCCATCGCCCACACAAAAAGCGCGGCGGAAATCACGCTGTTCTGCCAGCCGGACAGCGGCCATTGGTATTTCCATGTCCACACCGAATGGGTGCGCCACCACGACGAATGCAGGCGCAACGGGGCGAGATAGAAAATGGGCCAAAGGTCCGACGGGTCGGGTCCGCGCGATCCCGCCAAATCGCACAACAAGTGCAAATGATAGGCAACCAAGGCAAGAATCGCCACCCGCCCGCGCCGCCGGGCGAAGCACACCAG
>JBEKUQ010000031.1:10162-10597 GCA_049514835.1 Verrucomicrobiota bacterium
TTCCGTCCGCTCGTTGCGCAAGACGCTGTTAAACAAGTCCGCCACGTAGCCCAGCCCGTCCGCGTCCGGCAGGACGCCGGCCAGCGTCACCAGGCGGCAATCGCGCGGATTGTCCGTCGTTTTCGCCGCCAGTATCCAACTCGCCAGCAGATGCGTGGTCGGGGCCATGGCCCCGCATCATGGCGGCCTTTCCCGTTTCACGGCAACCTTTTCTTCCCGCCTCACTGGCTTCGGGCGCATCTCAGTTTTTAGACAATTCCGAGGTAGGGACGCCGCGCTGAGACTGTCTCAAAACTCGAAACTGGCGTTTGGAAAGTTCGAAAAACACCATCAAAACACCCTCCCCATCAAAAAGAACGCGCCATATCGCAAATGTGGGAGAAGTTTTCTTGACAGGATTTCCGATTTGCGAGTTTTGAGACAGTCTCCGCTGCG
>JBEKUQ010000032.1:0-10093 GCA_049514835.1 Verrucomicrobiota bacterium
AATTTACCAGCTTGTTTCCGTCGGCCAGAAAGCTGGCCGTCCACGCCATGCCGGTGGCGTTGGTCAATTGATGCGACAAAACCCGTCGGGTAAGGTCCCAGGTTTGGAACACCCCGTTGGTCAAGCTGACCGCCAAGAGGCCTCCGTCCGGCGAAAGGCAGGCGCGATAAAAATTTGTCCCAATTCCCAGCAACGCTTCTTTCTGTTGGAATTCCGGGCCAGTCCACCGCGACACTTGTCCTTGATCATTCAGTATCAGGACCGACCGGCTGTCGCGCCCAAAGCACGCCGCTGCGACGTTCGCAGGAAAGGGCCGCGCGCCGACCTTCTCAGGAAGGATGATGCGGGGCTCCTTCCGGTGCGTGACCGACGTGTCCCAGAAGTCAACCGTCCCGTCCTTCGCGCCGCTCACCAGCGTTTTCTCATCGGGCAACCAGGCCAGCCGCCACACTTCCTGACGATGGCCCCGCAGCACGTCCAGGCGCCTTTGACTCGCTACATCCCAAATCCAAATCGTCTGATCGGCGCTGCTCGAAGCCAGCTTCTTGCCATCTGCCCAGAACATCAGCGAACTCACCCAGGAACCGTGCCCTTCCAACCGCCCGATTTCCTTGCCGGTGCCGACATCCCATAAAAGGATGTTCGATTCGACTAATCCGCCGGCGGAGGCCAGGGTTTTGCCGTCGGGTGAAAACGCCAGGGCACTGGCAATTTGTTTGGCTGCCACCGCCGTCCAAAGCTCCTTGCCATCACGCAAGTCAACCACGCGAATCCGCCCCGCCGCCAGCCCATAAGCCGCCAGACTCAAGTCCGCTGTCGCCGCAAAACCCTCCCACGGACCAATTCTGCTTTGTTCCGAAGGATAACTGGCCGCCTGGGATAATTCGGGTATGCGCCAGACCGTGAGGTGCCCGCGCAGCGACGTCACCAGTGTCCGCCCATCTTTGGAGAATGCCAAACCCATGCATTCACCTTCCAACGGGATTTCGCCAATCACCTGTCGCGTCGTCCCATTCCAGAGCCGCAGGGTATATCGTTCCAGCCCTGACGACGAAACGGTGTAGCTGGTGAAGGCCAGCAGCGGTTCCGTCGGCGAGAAGGCGGCGTGGATGTATTCTTCGCTTTTCGCCAGCCGCATCAACTCTTGCCGGGTCCGCAAATCCCACACCGACAGACCACCAGTGTAATACTCGCCCGCCGCCAGCCATTGACCATCGTGCGAAACCGCCAGCGAATAGATCTCGTTGGATTGCTGGCAGAGGGTGAACAAGGCATCGCTCCGGCATTGTTGCCAGAGGTAACGCCATTCCCACCCGCGCAAATCTCTTTGGCCGGCCTGGGGACGCTGCCGCTCGAGCAACTCTTGGGCACGGCCCGGATCGTTTCCATCCAGCGCCTGCTTGGCGACGAGCATATCCGATGCGTAGGCGCGCTGACGGGCCTCCAACTCCTGTTTCTCGGCTCGCTCGCGCATTCGGGCTTCCTTCGCCTCGGCCTGCTGCGCGGCTTCCAGCAGCCCTTGCTCATGATTGCGCGCCTCGATGGCTTGCGCTTGCGCCGCCAGTGCTTCCCGTTTGGCGTGAGTCGCCCGCACCGCCTGCCAGGTGCTCACGATGGCGCCAAGCACCAATACGGCGCTCATCACCGCCGCCGCGGTGAACACGAGCTTGTTCCTGCGCACCAGCTTCTGGAACCGGTAGAGTCTGCTGGGCGGGCGGGCCAGGACCGGCTCGCTATGCAAGTGACACACAATGTCATGGGCCAGCCCGTTGGCCGTCTCATATCGGCGCGTGCGGTCCTTCTCCAGGCACTTCATCACGATCCAGTCCAAGTCGCCGCGCATCAAGTTAATCAGTTGCGATGCCTCGGAATGATGCCGCTTGGCCACCGTCCTCTGGTCGGCTGCCTCCAATGCGCTGATTCGCGTCGAAGGCCGCATCGGCTCTTGTTCCCGAATGATCCGCCGCATCTCGCTCAAACCCGCCGCCACCAATTCTTCCTGGTCAAAGGGCGTCCGGCCCGTCAGCAACTCATAAAGCAACACCCCCAACGCATAAATGTCGCTGCGTGTATCAATGTCCAGCGTGCTCATCTCCGCCTGCTCCGGACTCATGTAGGCCGGCGTGCCGATGAACTGCTCGAACGCCGTGAACATCGTCTTGTCCGTCAACACTTGCCCCGAGGTCGCCTTGGCTATGCCAAAGTCAATGATCTTTGGCAGCGGCTTCCCATCATGCACCGTCACCAGGATGTTCGAAGGCTTGATGTCCCGGTGGATGATCCCCTTCTGATGCGCGTGCTGGATCGCATGGCAGATTTGCACAAACAAATCCAACCGTTCCTCCGTCGAAAGGTTGTTCTGGTCGCAGTAGTCCGTGATCTTGATGCCCCGCACCAGTTCCATCACGAAGTAGGGCCGCCCGGTCTCGGTCGCGCCGGCATCGAGCACCTTGGCGATGTTCGGATGGTCCATCAGCGCCAGCGCCTGCCGTTCGGCTTCGAACCGGGCGATGACCGCTTTGGTATCCATCCCCAGCTTGATGACCTTCAGCGCCACCCGCCGCCGGATGGGCTGCTCCTGTTCGGCCATATAGACCACCCCGCAACCGCCTTCGCCGACTTGTTGCAACAGCTTGTAGCGCCCGATCCGGTCGCCGGGCTTTTCGGTCGGGGGTGTGGAAAGGACGATGGTGCCGCCGGGGCCGTTTGGAATTCCGGCTTTGGCCGGTTCGCGCTTGTCGTCCTCAGACGGCCGAACCGCAAACGCGGCTGCGGTTGGCTGTTCCAGGAAATCGCCCGCCTTTTCATGCCCCTGGAGGAGGGCTTCAACGCTTTGGCGCAGTTGGGCGTCGTTGCCACACGCCTGGGAAAGGTAGGCAGCACGTTCCGCGGCGTCCGGCTTCTCCAGAGCATCGGCGAAGATTTCCTTAACCAGCTTGTCACGGTCTGTATTCATAGGCGAATCCTGTTTAATCAAGGCCGCCCGGAGTCATCCCCATTTTCAAGATCCCGGCCGACCCCGGCTTCTTTCCTTCAATCCCCAATCATTAGCGACTTTCTGGGGGAGCGCGACCGTCCCGGTTGCACCCGTCGGCGTCTCGCCGACGGATTCTTCTTTTTCACCATTCACAATTCAAAATTCAACATTCCCGGATCACCACTTGGGTGCATCCGGGAGCACATCGTTAATGATTCAGGCCGGATTCCGGACCCGCTTTACGCGCTTGCAATCCGCCGGGCCCCGCGCCATGCTGTGCGGAGTTGATGCATTGACGAGGGTTTCCCACGTTTGCAATAGCCATTACGATGAGCGAACCGCCAGAAACTGAATTTGATTTGGAAAAGCTTTTCCTCCCCGCTTGGGCGCAGGAATCACCTGCCACCAATAAATACGCTGGTTACGCGGGCGAAGACCGCCGGGAAAGCCGTTACGACGACCGGCCCGGCCAGCGTCCCCAGCGCGGTCCCTCCCGGCCCGGCGAGCAGCGCTTTCGCGGTGACCGGCCCCCGCCGCGCGGCCGCGAGGGCGGAGGCCGGGGTGGTCCGCGGGAGGGCAGACGCGATCAGGGCCCGCGGCCCGAACATCGCGAAGCAGCGCCGCCGCCGCCCTTGCCGCAGTTGTCCGCCACCATTTTGCCGGACGAAAAAGGGCTGGATTCCATGGCCCGCCAGATTCGCATGACCGGACGCGCCTATCCGCTTTTCGACATCGCCCAGTTGATTTTGGACAAACCGGAACGCCAACAGGTGCGGTGGGACGTCATCAAGGACGCCGCGGGCAAGGTCGCCCAGCCGCTTTTTCTCTGCGCCCTGGATGATTCGCTCTGGCTTTCCGAAGACGAGGCCGTCTCCCATCTCTTGGGCAAGAACTTCGACATGTTTTACAAGGCGGAAAAGACGCCCACCGATCCGCCCCGCGGCACTTATACCTTCGTCGCGCAATGCGGCATGAGCGGCGCCATTCTCGGGCCGCCCAATTATCACGATTACCAGAACAAGCTGCGCAAACTCCACAGCGAGCGTTTCGCGCGCATGCCCTTCGAGGCCTTCAAGGCGCGCGTCAGAATTGTCAAGGACGAGGCGGTGGTGAAAAAATGGATCGAAGACCAGAGCACCAAGACCGAATACACCTGCCTCAATGTCCCGGAACCGCTCAAGTTGAGCACGCGCGAAGCGGTGGAAAAACATTTCCGCGAAACCCATCTGCCCAACCTGATCAAGTCGGTCGAAGCGCACACCATGAGCGGTCCCGCCGGCCGCCAATTGCGCTCCCCCGCCCTGCAACGTTTGTTGCGCAGCGCCTGGGAGGAACAACGCCGCTTCCCCCTCAAGCTCGCCACCACGCTCAGCCAGCAGTTCGCCGGCCGCGGACTGCAATTCTTCAAGGTCAACCGCACTGTCACCCATGTCTCGGTGGCGCGACCCCGTTACCTGGACATGGAGGCCACGCCCGTTTCCCAGGGCGTGCGGCAAATCGTGGAATTCATCAACGCCCATCCCAAATCCACCCGCCGAAAACTGATCGAGGCCCTCGCCCCCTCCGCGCCCCCGCCGCCGCCGCCCGCCGCCGCCCCGGCGTCAACGCCCGCGGCCGTCCCCGTGCCCGCCCCCGTGCCCGCTCCCGGAGTTGCGCCCGCGCCCGCGCCGGAAGCCAGCCCCGAACAAACGGCCCTGGTGAGTGATTTGCATTGGCTTGTTCACGAAGGCCACGTCATTGAATTTGCCAACGGCATTTTGGAAACCGCCAAGAAGCCCGTCATCAAGCCGCCAAAATCCGAACCCAAAGCAACCGCCCCGACCGCTTCACCGGCGGAGTCACCGCCCGGCGTCCAAGCGGTCCCCGCCCCGGAAACCGCCGTTTCCGCGGCGGTCATCGCAACGGACGCCCTGCCAGTGGCCGCGGAAACGCCCGCCCCGGAGCACGGCGCCGACGGCCCAAGCGGCATCGCTCCTGCCGCGCAGCCCGCCACCGCGCCGCCGCCTCTCGAATCAACTTCCGCAGCCCAGGATGCCCCCGCGCCCTCCGTGGCCGGCTTCCCGCCTTCCGCCATCCCCGATCCGTCATCCGCCATTGCGCCACCGACCTTGAACGCGCCCTGAAGTTCCCGCGCCATTTCCAACCATGCCTTTCACCACTTTTGGCCTTTCCCCGGCGATCCTGCAAGGGGTCAAGGCGATGGGCTACATTGACCCCACCCCGATTCAATTGCGCGCCATGCCGCTGGTCATGCAAGGCCGCGACGTCATCGGCAGCGCCCAAACCGGCACCGGCAAGACCGCCGCCTTCGCCCTGCCCATTCTCTCGCTCCTCGACCACCATCAGCAAAAAAGCCGCTGCCTCGTGCTGGAGCCGACCCGCGAACTGGCCGCCCAGGTGGAAACGGCCTTTCACGATTTCGCCCGCTTTACCAATTTGCACACCGCCGTCCTCTACGGCGGAGTCGGTTACGGCAAGCAGATGGACGCGCTGGGCGGAGGCGCCGACGTGATCGTGGCCACGCCGGGCCGCTTGCTCGACCACATGCAGCGCGGCACCTGCCGCCTGGACGACGTCAAATACCTGGTGCTGGACGAGGCGGACCGTATGCTGGACATGGGTTTTCTCCCCGACGTGCGGCGCATCGTGCTAAAAGTCCCCCGCGAGCGCCACACCTCGCTCTTCTCCGCGACCATTCCGCCGGAAATCGAAACCCTCATCCAGTGGGCCATGAAAAACCCGGAGACGATCCAAATCGGGCCCAGACGCACGCCCGCCGAAACCGTCTCCCATGTCATTTACCCCGTGGCCGAGGGACAGAAGGCCCAGTTGTTGCTCAAGCTCCTGGAAAAACTAAAATGCGATTCGGCCATTATTTTTTGCCGGACCAAGCATGGCGCCGACCACGTGGCCAATGCGCTAAAGCGCGCTAATCATCCCGTGGCCGTGCTGCACTCCAACCGCACCCAGCACGAACGGGAGGACGCGTTGCGCGGTTTCCGCCAGGGGCACTACGAGGCGCTGGTCGCCACGGACATCGCCTCGCGCGGGCTGGACATTGCCGATGTCAGCCACGTCATCAACTACGACGTGCCCCTGCATCCCGAGGATTACATCCATCGCATCGGGCGGACCGGGCGGGCGGAGCAGACGGGCGACGCGCTGACCTTGATGGTGGCCGCCGACGGGCCGCAGGTCTATGCCATCGAACGGTTCATCAGCCAAAAAATCCGGCGGGTGAAACTGGACGATTTTGACTACCAATACACGGCGCTCTTCGAGGAGGATAAACCCGGGCAGAAGACCTCCTTTCCCGGCAAAGTGCGCGGCGCGCGCATTCGCGGCGGTTATTACTTCGGCCCGGCCCGGAGACGCTGAGTTGCCGGCATGGAGAAGCTGCCACCAGCCTGGGATGGTGCCGACGGAGGGGGTCGAAGCCAAACTTAGCAATTGCGTGATGGTGCGAAAATGTGCGTTGTAACGGTGTTTCTCCTCGTGAATTTGCGCTTTCGCGGTGTGGCGGCAAAACAGGTCTTCACGCACGAAAACGCACCAAACGGCACGTTTCGTGTGACAACATTGTAACAACAATCGAGACGTGAGGCGGCGCAATTTCTCTTCTTTGATGCCTTGAGCAGGTGGCGCATCCGGCCGGACTTGAACCTGCGACCTTCTGCACGCCATTCAGACTCAGCGTTTTTTAACTGGCTCCCGGAAGCTGTTTTGAAACACTGAGAAACGCATAAACACCTTATAATCAGTGATTTGTTGCATTTTTATTTTCCGGTCTCATTTTCTGTAAAACAGCGAAAAGTGCGAAAAAAGGCGAACTAAATACCACACATCCGCTCACACACTCCCACACAGCAGCAACCAAAAACTGTGAACCCAACGCCCGTTCCGTGATTGCGAAACGCAGCGAATCGGCAGCGAGGAGTTGGGGTTGGTTTGGGTGAGCGGCTCTTGACCATTACCGCTTCGCGCGCAACCAGAGGTCCGCGTAGTCCAGCCAAGCCGCCCAATCAACCCCGTTCATGGAGTGTTTGCCCTCTCGGATGAAGTAGCCGAGCCGGCTGGGCAACAACCGGCCGATTTCTGGCTTTTCCTCTGCGCCCAAGCCGTCGCCTGCCTCCAGGCGATAGACCGGATCGGCAGCCCGCAGCATCTCGAATTGGCCGGCCGGATTTGCCCAAAGGTCTTGGCTGGCGCAGGAGAGCAGGACCGGCCGCGGCGCGCACAGGGCAATGAGGCAGTGCTGGTCGAAAGGCAGTCGGGCCGGCTGGTCATTGAAGGCTTTGAAGTTCCCCGCAAACCAGTGCGGAAAGTTTTTGTTAATCATGGCCAGCGTCTCCACGGTTGGGCGGCCTTGGGCGTTGGGTTTCGCCAACTCGGGCGCTACCCGGGAAGGGGCGCTGCCGCCGCAGCCGGCCTGACTCGCAATCGCCAGGGCAAAGCGTTCGTCAAAAGCGGCGGCGAGGAGGGCGGTCTTGCCATTACGGGAGTGGCCGACGCTGGCGACGCGCTTGGCATCAATCTCCGGCAGCGTTTCCAGCGCATCAAGCATCCGCGAGAAACCCCAGGCCCACGCCATGATCGTGGCCGTGTCGGCAGGACCGCGTTCGGTCGCCGGGCTGCCGCTGAGCCGGCGGAGGATCGGTTCGGCGCTCGCCGCATCATCCGGCACCGCGTCGCCCTGGAAGAAGCTGGCGACGGCGTAACCGCGTTGGATGGAGCGGGCGATGTTCCAAACGTCGGTTTCCTTGCCCCGATCCTGTCCCCCGGCCTCGCTGCTCCCCGGACCGTTTCTGTGCTGCACCAAAGTCTCTGGCACGGCGATGCCGGGGTGGTCGAGCAACTGGTGATTGCCACCAAAGTTCAATCCGAGGAAGCAGGGAGCCGGCGCGGACGTCCCATTGGGCGTCACCACCAGCAAGCGCGCCGGTCGTTCCAGACCGAGTTCCACCTCAAATTCCCGCAGGGTCGCCGCACCGCCCAAGGCCGCCTTGTCCTCGACTCGCAGCTTGACGCCCGTCCGCGCAGGCCTTGCCGGCTGCCGGCCATACATATAGTGCTCAAACAGCGCGCGCAGCTCGGGCCGGCGCACGGTCTCCCACTGCTCGCGCGTCTTGATCGCGGTCCCATCGCACGCCACGAGCGGATCGGGCAGCGCGGCCACGACGGGCAAGGAGGAAGGCGCAGGGAAATCGCCGGCAATGGTGATCATCGGGGTCAGCAGCGCGAGAGGGATGAGTTTCATGGAGTGCTGATACTGTGTGGGGACGGCAAAAGCCAGCGAATTAAACCGAAAGGGTTCATCGGACGTTCTTGCCTTTTCAAAGAGTGACCCTACGCTTGAGACGAGGGTTCGATTCCCTTCACCCGTTTCACTTGACAGATCGTGACAGGTTGCGACAGAGCGTGACAAATCCCCCTGTCTGCAAGGGTTTCTGGGTGGTCCGACTCTCCGCTTTTGCGCCAGGTTGCGGCACGCTTTCACCATCCCCGCCTAAAATCTGTGTGCGTATTTGTGTATAGCCCGGCCCGGCATCCAGGCGCGGCAGGTTGTTGATTGCATCGTATGTGATCTGCTTGTCAACTTTTCGTTGCCATCCGGCCGGGATTATATGAGATTTACTAAAGTGGATAATATTATGAAAGTAGAGAAGCTTTTTGTATTGGTCTGGTGCCTCCCGGTCGCCCTGGCTCACGCTCAGATCACCCCCGGATTCGAACCCGGCAATCTCTGCGTGCTGCGCGTCGGCAATGGAACTGCCGCCCTGGCCAGTTCGGGCGATCCGGTGTTCCTGGACGAATACACCACCAACGGGATTCTCACCAATTCCGTCGCCATGCCCACCAATGGCCCCACCTCGCTCATCATCGGATCGGCCAGCTCGGAAGGGGCCATCAGCCGCTCGGCCAACAGTAATTTCATCGTCATGGTCGGCTACAACACCAATTTACTCTATGGCAGTGGCCTGCCCAGCTCCGCCGCGACGAATGTGCCGCGGGGTATCGCGACCATTGATTTCAACGGGAATTATGCGTTCATCACCAACACCACGAACGCCTTCAACGCAAACAATATCCGTAGCGGAGCGTCCGACGGATCAAATAATTTCTGGGCGGTCGGAGCCGTCAGCGGCACGGTCTATATGGGCCTGGCCTCGCCGCCCGCCACCGTGCAGAGCGCGCTGGCCAACAGCGAGGTCGTCAATATTTTCAACGGCAAACTTTGCTATTCTTCACAGAAGTCAGCGCCAATCGGAATCTATTCCTTTGCCGGCCTGCCGACGACCACGGCCGCCGCCAGCCTGCTTTTCGCCACCGGTTCCAGTTCCAGTCTTTATGGATTTGCCATCAGTCCGGACAATACGGTCGCTTATGTGGCGGATGACCGGGCGGTGTCTGCGGGCGGGGGCATTCAGAAGTACACCAACAATGGGGCGTGGGGGCTGGCTTATACTTTCGGCACCGGCACCGGCTCGACGGTTGGGGCGCGCGGGGTGGCGGTCAGTTTCGGAGAGCCGCCGGTGATCTACGCGACGACGGCGGACACTTCGGCCAATCGCTTGATTGCCATTACTGATACCAATTCCGGCGCGGCGGTGACGGTGCTGACCACTGCGGCTGCCAATGAGATTTTTCGCGGCGTCCAATTTGCTCCCCAAGGCAGCCCGCCTTCCGTTTCCGGCCCGCTACAGCCGCAAACGGTGGACCAAGGGCAGAGCGCGCTGTTCACCATCGCTGCGACCGGCAGCGGCACGCTGTATTATTTGTGGGAATCCAATTCGACGCCCCTGACTGATTGGGAAACCAATACCAGCCTTTCGCTGACAACAACCAACTATGCCACGGGCAGCTTTCAGGTGGAGGTGTTGCTCAGCAATGCGTGGGGCACGGCCATGTCCAGCGCCACTCTGACGGTCAATTCCACCAACGCGCTGCCGCCCGCGCCGATCATGACGATGGAACCGGCCAGTCTCGCGACCCATGCCGGCGGCACGGCCGTCTTTTCGGTCGCCGCCACCGGCGCGTCCCTCTCTTTCCAATGGCAGATGGACAACACCAATTTGACCGACAGCGCGTTGATTACCGGTTCAACCACGCCAACAT
>JBEKUQ010000033.1:0-9978 GCA_049514835.1 Verrucomicrobiota bacterium
GCCTTTCAACTGGCCGAAACCCGGCGGGTCCGCCCCTTCAGCCTGACGCAGCGCCGCCGCAAGAATCCGTTCCGCATGGCCGAGGTGAAAGCGGCGGAAGCGCCGCCGCTGGCCGCGGGCGAGGAGGCGGGAGCGGCGGTGGAGGCGCTGCCGTTGCGGCGCGGGATCTTGCGTTTCACCGGGGTGACGCTGGCGCGGCCCGACCCGCTGGGATTGTTTCGTTCGTTCCTCAAGCTGGCGGCGCCGCAGGCCGTTTTGATTTTGCCCAGGCGTTATCCCATTCCGCCCATCGCGCTGCCCGGGACGATGCGCTACCAGGAAGGCGGGGTGGCGCTGGCCGCCAACGTGGGGAGCAGCGAGGAGTTCGTGGCGCTGCGGGATTACCGGCATGGGGATCCGCTGCGCCACATTCACTGGCGAAGCTGGGCCAAGGCGGGCAAACCGATCGTCAAGGAATTCGAGGACGAGTTTTTTGTGCGGCACGCGCTGGTGCTGGACACGTTTGACGAGGAACCCAACAGCGAAGTCTTGGAAGAGGCGGTCTCGGTGGCGGCCTCGTTCGCCTGCACGGTGCTGACGCAGGAGTCGCTGCTGGATTTGCTGTTCGTGGGCAACCAGTCGTATTGCTTCACCGCCGGGCGCGGCCTGGCGCACGTGGAGCAAATGCTGGAAATTCTGGCCTCGGTGCAGAATTGCGCCGGGCAGGAATTCGCCGCGCTGGAACATCTGGTGCTCAACCACGTTGGCGCGGTCAGCGGCTGCATTTGCGTCTTGCAACGCTGGGACGAGCCGCGGCGGCATCTGGTGAAAACTTTGCGCGCCCTGGGCATTCCGTTGCTCGTGCTGGTGCTGGCGCGCGCGGGGGAAAAGCCGGAGGCCGCGTCGGCGCGGGAGGAGCCGGAGGAATATCACGTGCTGGAAATCGGGAAGATCGGGCAGCAACTGGCGCAATTGTCATGACGGACGCCGCCTCCATTCTGCCGGCCCGCCGCGCCAAGGCGCCGCCGTTGCTCTTGCTGGCGGCGCTCCTGTTCTGGGGCTGGCAATCGGGTTTTCTTCTGGCCGGCGCGATCATGGGCGCGGTGCTGGAGAGCGCGCGGCTGGCCCGGGCGCGCTGGGATTTGACGGAGGTGGATTTTCGGCGCATCTGGAGTTTTTGCGCGCTGCTGGCGCTGGCGGTGCTCGTTTATGTTTTCACCACGAACGAGGAGGGCGGCGGATTGGGCGGGCTGCGCCATCCTTCCGTGGTGGAGACGACGCGTTATGTGGGGGCGTCGGCCACCTCGTTTCTGCGCTGGCTGCCGATCGCGTTTGTGCTGCTGGCCGCGGCGCAAATGTTCAGCGAACGGGGCGCCGTTCCGCTGTCAACCATTTCATGGATCATCCGCCGCCAGCGGAAAAGAAGCGGCGCGCCGGAACGGTATGTGGACGTGTCGTTTCCGTATTTCATGGTCTGTTTGTTTTCGGCGGGCATCCACGCCAACGACCAGGGGCAGTCGTATTATTGGGGCCAGGCGGTGTTGATCGGCTGGGCGTTGTGGCCGCTGCGTGCGCGGCGTTTTAGGCCGGCGGTCTGGGCGGGCGCGCTGGCGGCGGCGGTCGGGCTGGGCTTCTATGGCCAGCGGGGCATCGGCCAGTTTCAGCGGCTGTTGGAAGGTTACAACGCGCAGTGGATCGCGGGTTTGTTGCGGCAGCGGACCGATCCCTCGCAAAGCATGACGGCGATGGGCCAGATCGGCAGGTTGAAATTGTCCGCGCGCATTGTCATCCGGCTGGAGCCAAAAGCGGGCGGCACGGCGCCGGTCTATTTGCGCGAGGCGACCTACCGCCATTATCAGTCGGAGCAGCAAACGTGGTTTTCCGGCGGCTCGCGCGGCGATTTCGCCAATCTTTCCCACGAGCCGGGCGATGAATCCTCGTGGACGCTGGTGCCGGACAAAACCAACCGTTCCACCGCGACCATCTCTTCCTACCTGGAAGGCCGCTCCAAGCAGACGGGCGACCCGGAGGGATTGCTGCCGTTGCCCAGCGGCAGCGGCCGGCTGGAAAAGCTGCCGGTGTTCTCGCTGAAAACCAACGCCGCCGGAGCGGCCCTGGCCGCCGGTCTGGGCCTGGTGACTTTCGACGCGCAATACGGGCCGGGGACGACTTTTGATTCGCCGCCCGATGCCGGCACCAACCGGATGGATTTGACGGTGCCGCCCGGCGAAGTGCCGGCGCTGGAGCAAGTCATTTCTGAATTGAACATCTCCGGCGCAACGGAACGGGAGAAGATTCGCGCCCTCGAACAATTCTTCGACAGCAAATTCAGTTACAGCACCTGGCTGGGAGCGGACAAGGCGGCGCGCAGCAACGAGACGGCGGTTTCGCGTTTTTTGTTGCACAGCCGCAAGGGGCATTGCGAATACTTTGCCAGCGCCACGGTGTTGCTCCTGCGCGAGCTGGGCATCCCGGCCCGCTACGCGGTGGGTTACGCCGTGAACGAACGCTCCGGCCGCGGCTACGTCGTGCGGGAACGCGACGCCCATGCCTGGTGCCTGGTTTGGAACGCCGCCCGGCAAAACTGGGTGGACTTTGACACCACGCCCGCCTCGTGGGTGGCGGAGGAAAACGAACGCGCCCCGGCCATGCAGTGGTTTTCGGACCTCTGGTCGTGGGTGAGATTTCAGGTCGCAAAAATCCGCTGGGGCCAGGGCCATTTGCGGCAATACATCCTCTGGGCGCTGGTGCCCGTGCTGGCGTTGCTCCTCTATCAAATCCTCTTCCGGCGCGGACGCCGGCGGGGGGCGCAGCCGCCAACCGGCCCATCCGCCGGCGCGATGCTTTGGCCCGGGCAGGACTCTGAATTCTACCAACTGGAACGCAGGCTGACGGAGCGCGGCGTGCCGCGCCGAGCCAGCGAGCCGCTTTCCGACTGGCTGAGGCGCACCCTGGCCAATCCCGCGCTGGCCGAATTGCGCGAGCCTTTGGGCGAACTATTGCGGCGGCACTACCGCCTGCGTTTCGACCCGAGCGGCCTGAGCGGCCCGGAACGCGCCGCGCTGGCGAACGAAGCCAAAAACTGTCTTGACAGTCTGGACGCGCTCTCCCGGCTGAAGAGGCGTTCCGCCCGCCCGGCCTGAAAAGGGACGCCGGGAGCAAAAAGCCGGGGCTGCCGTCTAACTTGCAAGAGCGGCCAGCGGGATTATCCTGCCGGCCACACGATTGGATTATGAAACGAACGCTGAAACTCCTGACCTTTGCGCTGATCATGGCGACTTATTTCTCCTCGCACGCGGGCCAGCGGGACGATTTGTGGAAACTGGTGAACGAGGCGGTGCAAAAGGGCCTGCCCGCCACCGCCATCACCAACCTGGAGCCGATCATCGCCGGCGCGCTCAAGGACAAGGCCTACGCGGAGGCGGCCAAGGCCATCGCCAAGAAGATCGCGCTGCAAGGCAACATTCAGGGCAACAAACCGGAGGAAAGAATCACCCGGCTGGAGGCGGAAATCGCCCGCGCGCCCAAGGAGATGACGCCGGTGCTGCAAACGCTGCTGGCGCATTGGTATTGGCAGTACTTCCAACAGAACCGCTGGCGCTTTCTCCAGCGGACCGCGACGGCGCAGTCGCCGGGAACGGATTTCACCGCCTGGGATTTGCCGCGTCTCTTCGCGGAAATTGACCGGCATTTCCAGCAATCGCTCGCGGCGGAAAAAACGCTCAAAGCCACGCCGATCAGCGCCTGGGATGATTTGATCGAAAAAGGCACCCTGCCCGATGCCTGGCGGCCGACGCTCTACGATTTCATCGCGCGCGAGGCGCTGGACTTCTACACCTCGGGCGAACAGGCGGCCGCCAGGCCCCAGGACGCGTTCGAGCTGGCGGCGGACAGTCCGATTTTTCTGGCCGCGCCGGAATTCGCGGCCTGGGTGGACCATCTCGGCGGCGACACCAATGAAGCGGTGGTGCGGGCGCTGGATCTTTATCGGGACTTGCTCCGTTTTCATCAGGACGATCCGGCGCCCCGCCTGGCGTTTGCGGCGGCGGATTTGGAGCGGCTGACCTGGGGCTGGAACACCGCCTTCGGCGAGGACAAGAACGCCCGTTACAAGGCCGCGCTGGAACGATTCAGCCGCGAGCATGCGGATTTCGACATTTCCGCGTTCGCCGTGGAACGGGAAGCCCGGGTGATCCAGCAGGAGGGCGATTTGGTTGCGGCGCACGACCTGGCCGGCCGCGCGGCCAAAGTTTTTCCGAATGAACCGGGCGGGCAGCTTTGCCACAATCTCGTTCTCGAAATCGAGGCCAGGTCGGCGGGCATCACCACGGAGCGCGTCTGGAACGCGCCGTGGCCGAAAATCACGGTTCGTTACCGGAATGTGGACATTCTCTATTTTCGCGCCATCCCGATAGACTGGGAGATGTTCCTGCACCAGATTCTGAACCGGAATTCCTTTTCACCCCAGAATATGAATGAGGAGGAGCGGCGGGCATTTCTGGCCAAAGCGCCGGCGCTGGCCTGGTCGGCGAAACTGCCGCCGACGCCCGATTTCAAGGAAAAGACTTTTGAGGTGAACGCGCCGCAGACCTTGAAGCCGGGCCATTACTTCATCGCCGCGAGCCACGAGGAGGGATTCGGCGAGGGCGGCAACATGGTTTCGATGGCGGAGGTTTGGGTGAGCGATCTGGCGCTGATCACGCGCACGCGCGGTGGTAATATCGAAGGTTTTGTACTGAACGCCAATTCCGGCGAGCCGGTCAGCGGGGCGGAAGTTTCTGTCTGGCACCGGGATTTCACCCAGCCCCAGACCAGCCTCGCGGCCGATCCGGATTTGACGACGGACACCAACGGCTTTTTCTCCATGAAGCCGGAGCAGAATCGCGGCTACCTTTTTCGCGCGCGGCACAACGGCCAGGAAATCACCACAGCGGAGGATATCTGGTGGTATCAATGGAACCAAGTCCGGGAGCCGCAGCCTTACGCAAGAACCGTCTTTTTCACCGACCGCGCGATTTATCGTCCCGGCCAGACGATTGAATACAAGGGGATATGTATCTGGGTGGACACCACGGCCAACGATTACAAGACCCTCAAAGGCGAGCCGGTGACCGTGGTGTTTTCCGACGTCAACGGCAAGGAAGTGGCGCGGCAAACCCGGCAGGCCAATGATTACGGTTCGTTCGCCGGCAGCTTCACCGCGCCGCGCGACCGGCTGATGGGCTGGATGTCGCTGCGCGTCGAAGGGCGGGCGCAAGGCAGCGTGGGCTTCCATGTCGAAGAATACAAACGTCCGAAATTCGAGGTCACGCTCGACGCGCCCAAGACGGCGGCCAAGCTCAATGAATCGATCAGCCTGACCGGCCACGCCATGAATTACACCGGCGCGGCGGTGGACGGCGCGCAAGTCAAATATCGCGTGGTGCGCGAAGTGCGGATGCCGTGGTGGTGGTTCTGGTGGGCGCGCGGCCCGCAACGGCAGAGCCAGGAAATCGCCCACGGCACGGCGCGCACGCAAACCGACGGCTCGTTCAAAATCGAATTCACGGCCAAACCGGACCCGCAAGTTTTGGAAAAGGACGAGCCGACGTTTGTTTTCGAGATCAACGCCGACGTGACGGACGGCGCGGGCGAAACGCGCTCGGCGGGGCGCGGCATCCGCGTCGGCTTCACCGCGCTGGAAGCGATGCTCTCGGCGGACGACTGGCAGACGGCGGACAAGGCGGTGGAGTTGAGAATCGAAACGAAAACTCTGGACGGCGAGCCGCAAACGGCCGAAGGCAGCGTGAAGATTTACGAACTGCAGCCGCCGGAAAAGGCGCATCGCGCGCCGCTGGGCGGACAGAATTATTATCCGCCGGGGTCCGGCAATGGCGGCGCGGACGGGGAAGATTTGGCGGATCCAAACAACTGGCCGTTGGGCAAAGTGGCGGCGGAACACGCCTTCAGCACCGACACCAATGGCGCGGCGAAGTTGTCCTTCGCGCTCGGCGCGGGCGAGTATCGCGCGGTGCTGGAAACCCAGGACCGTTTTGGCAAGCACGTCACCGGCAGGCTGCCGCTGCGCGTCGTCCAGCCGGACGCGGCGAAGCTGGCGATCAGAATTCCGCATTTGCTGGCCGCGCCGAAATGGGAAGCGCAGCCGGGCGAGGAATTTATGGTGCTGTGGGGAACGGGTTACGACGAAGGCCGGGCGTTTGTGGAGATCGAACAGCGCCACAAGATCCTCCAGCGTTTTTGGACGGAGCCGGGCCGGACGCAGCAGCAGATTAAACTGGCCGTGACGGAGGCGCTGCGCGGCGGCTTTACGCTGTATGTCACGCAAGTGCGGGAGAACCGGGCTTATCTGGAGTCGCGCAAGATTTCCGTGCCGTGGAAGAACAAGGAGCTGACGCTGGCGTGGGAACATTTCACCTCGAAATTGCTGCCGGGCCAGAAGGAAACCTGGACGGCGGTCGTGACCGGGCCGGGCGCGGAGAAAGCGGTGGCGGAAATGGTGGCGGCGCTTTACGACGAATCGCTGGACGCCTTCGCGGCGAACAATTGGCAGCACGGTTTTGGAGTTTTTCGCGAAGAGGATTGGCCCGGCCAGGCGCAATTTTTCAATTCCCTCAATGGGTTCAACACCGTGTTTGACCATTGGAATCCCGGAGGCGAAGGCGTGCTCATTACTTACCGGCATTTTCCAGATGACCTGACGGTTAATTTGTGGGGCTATGGCTACTTCAGGAGGATGGGCGGCGGCTTTGGCGGCGCTAGGTTTGCTTTTGCTGCATCGGGAGCGGAAACGGCTGCCAGCGTGCCGGGCAATGCGCCAGTCCCCATGGCGGCGCCCGCGTCGGCCGCGATGCCAATGTCAAAGCTCGCGATGGACTCGTTGGCTATGGACAAAAAGGAAGACAACGGCGGCGTGCATGGTGAAGAGCGGCCGCTGGCCGGGTCCGCCCCGGTGGATTTGAGCAAGGTGAGCGCGCGCAAGAACCTGAACGAGACGGCCTTCTTCTTCCCGCAGTTGATGTCGGATTCCAACGGCGTTGTGCGCTTGACGTTTGCGATGCCGGAGGCGCTGACGAAATGGCATTTTCTCGGCTTCGCCCACGATCAGAATCTGCGCGGCGGCTTTCTGGAGGGGCACGCCGTCACGGCCAAGGACATCATGGTGCAGCCCAATCCGCCGCGCTTTTTGCGCGAGGGCGACACGGTGGAGTTCACCGTCAAGGTGTCCAACCAGAGCGACAAGCCGCAGACCGGCCGCGTGCGCCTGAACTTCGACGACATAGCCAGGGCGGGCAGTCCGCTTCCCGCCGCTGGCGCGCGCGAAGTGACGCACCCTGTCGAAATTGACAAACTCCTGGGCAACGCCAAACCGGAACAGGCCTTCGACATTCCGGCGAAGGAATCGCGCAGTTTTTCGTGGCGGATCACGGTGCCGGACGACGCGCCGTTTTTAAGTTACAAGGCCGTGGCGGCGACGGGCGAACTTTCGGACGGCGAAGAGGGCGGGCTGCCCGTTTTGTCGCGGCGCATTTTTGTGAGGGAATCCATGCCGCTGGCCATTCGCGGACCGGCGACGAACAAATTTGAGTTCAAAAAGCTGGCCGAGTCGGGCAAATCGAAAACGTTGCAGAACCAAGGCTTGACGGTGGAGATGGCGTCGCACCCGGCGTGGTACGCGGTGCTGGCGCTGCCCTATCTGATGGAGTTTCCCTACGAATGCAGCGAGCAGACGTTCAACCGGCTTTACGCCAACGCCCTGGCGCGGCATATCGCCAATCACGATCCGAAAATCCGCGCGGTCTTCGACCAGTGGAAAAACACGCCGGCGCTGGACTCGCCGCTGGAAAAGAACCAGGACCTCAAATCGGTCATGGTGGAGGAAACGCCGTGGCTGCGCCAGGCGCAGAACGAAAGCCAGGCGCGGCGCAACGTCGGAATTTTGTTTGACGACAACCGCCTGAATGACGAGACGGACGCGACGCTGCGCAAACTGACGGAGATGCAAAATGGGGACGGGTGCTGGCCGTGGTTCCCCGGCGGGCCGGGCAACGATTACATCACCCTTTACATCGTCACCGGTTTTGGCCGGCTGCGACACCTGGGGGCGGACATCGCGCCGGCCCCGGCCATCCGCGCGCTGGCCCGGCTGGACCAATGGATGACGGAGCATTACGCGCAAATACAACTGGGGCCGAGGCCGGAGGATTACATTCCCAGCCCGACGGACGCGCTGTATTTGTATGGCCGGAGTTTCTTTCTCAAGGACAAGCCCATTGACGCGCCGAACAAGACGGCGGTTGAATTTTTCCTGAAACAGTCGCGGAAATTCTGGCTGCAAACCAACTGGCGGCAAACGCAGGGCCAGTTGGCCATCGCCCTCCAGCGGTGGGGCGGCGACGAAAACGCGGCGACGGCGACGGCCATCATGCGCTCAATCAAGGAGCGCAGCGTGAGCAACGCCGAGATGGGCATGTTCTGGCGCGACACCGAGCTGAGCTGGTGGTGGTATCGCGCGCCCATCGAAACGCAGGCGCTGATGATCGAGGCCTTTGACGAAGTGGCGAACGATCAGGCGGCGGTCGAGGATTGCCGCGTCTGGCTGCTCAAGCAAAAACAGACGCAGGATTGGAAGACGACCAAGGCGACCGCGGACGCCGTTTACGCGCTGCTGTTGCGCGGAACCGATCTGCTTTCCAGCACCGCGCTGGTCGAGGTGACGGTCGGCGGAATGAACGTCACCCCCGGTAAAGTTGAGTTGCCAATCCGCAACCCGCCATCCGCGGTCCGCAATCCGCCGGAGCCTGGCACGGGCTTCTACCAAGTGCGTTTTGCCCCCGGCGACATCAAACCGAAGATGGGCGAGATCACGGTGAGGAAAACCGACGCCGGCGTGGCCTGGGGCGGCGTCCATTGGCAGTACCTGGAAGACATGAGCAAGGTGACGCCTTCCGAGAGCACGCCCTTGCAGTTGAAAAAAACATTGTTTACAAAGGTCAACACCGCGCGCGGCCCGGTGCTGCAGCCGCTGCAGGCAGCCGCGGCCGTGGGCGACGAACTGGTCGTGCGCGTCGAGTTGCGCGTGGATCGCGACATGGAATACGTGCATTTGAAAGACCAGCGGGGCAGCGGGACCGAGCCGGTGAACGTGCTCTCGCAATACAAGTATCAGGATGGACTGGCCTATTACGAGAGCACGCGCGACACAGCCACGCATTTCTTCATTGATTACCTGCCCAAGGGCGTTTACGTGTTCGAGTATTCGACCCGGGTCCAGCTTCGGGGCGAATACCAGACCGGCATCGCGGAAATCCAGTGCATGTATGCCCCCGAATTCAGCAGCCACAGCGGGAGCGTCCGCCTCACTGTCAAATAAATCCGACCGCGGGCAGCCGCGCCGGGCGGAGGGCGCCGGCGTATTGGCGTGCGCCAGGCGGCGCGGGCTGTTTAATTAAGGAATGAGTTTCAACGTCATCGGCATCGGGGAGATTCTTTGGGACCTCCTGCCGGCCGGCAAACAATTGGGCGGCGCCCCCGCCAATTTCGCGTGGCACGCCCGCGGCCTGGGTGCGCGGAGCGGCGTGATCTCGCGCGTCGGACGGGACGCCCTGGGCGCGGAAGTTTTGCGGCGGCTGGAATCTCTTGGACTCCCCATTGCGGCCATTCAGACGGATGCGTCGGCCCCGACGGGAACGGCCGGGGTGGAGCTTGCGGCCGATGGCCAGCCGCGCTTTGCCATTCACGAAAATGTGGCGTGGGACCGGCTGGCGCTGGAGGCAACGGCCCTGGCCGCCGCCGGCGCGGCCGACGCGGTCGCGTTCGGCACCCTGGGCCAGCGTTGTGCGCGGGCGCGGCGCACGATTCAGGCGCTGCTGGCGGCCGTTCGGCCCGGCGCGTTGCGCATCCTGGATCTCAATCTGCGTCAGAACTATTATTCGCGGGAACTCATCGAATCCTCGCTGCGGCTGGCCAACATCGTGAAATGCAACGATGCCGAACTGCCGG